>CAIYHG010000146.1 GCA_903925975.1 uncultured Acidobacteriia bacterium
GTTGCTGTTCTTCTCCCGCCGGAAGGGCTTGCGGAGATGGATGGAGACATCGGCCGTCGCCCGGCGTTTGGCCTCGCGTTTCGTCGCGGGAGAAACCCTGGAGGCCGCGCTTGAGGTCTGCCGCAGCCTGAATTCCGGGAACACCGCCGTAACGCTCGACCACCTCGGAGAAAGCGTCACGTCGCTCGAAGAGGCCGCGCAAGCGCGCGACGTTTACCTCCACGCGCTTTCCGCCATTCGCGACAAGCAGGTGAACGGCAATGTCTCCCTGAAACTGACCCAGTTCGGGCTCGATTTTTCCTACGAGCAGTGCCTGGATAACGTAGAACAACTGGTGCGTTGCGCCGCCGCGATGGGCGAGTTTGTCCGCGTGGATATGGAAAGCAGCGAATATACCGACCGCACGCTGCGCCTGGTGAAGTACCTGCATTCGCGGCACGGCGCGGTGGGCACGGTGATTCAGGCGTACCTCTACCGCAGTAGGGACGATGTGGAGGCGCTCTGCCGCGAGCGCATCCGCGTGCGCCTGTGCAAAGGGGCCTATCTGGAGCCGCCGAGCGTGGCCTTCAAGCGCAAGGCGGACGTGGATCGCAATTACATCGAGCTGATGCAGGCGCTTCTCGACCGCGGCGAGTATCCCGCCATTGCCACCCACGACGAGAATATGATCGCCGCAACCCGGGACTATGCAGCCAGGCGCGGCGCTCGCCGCGACTCGTTTGAATTTCAAATGCTGTACGGTATCCGCCGCGATTTGCAGCGCCAACTTGTGGACGAAGGCTACCGCTTGCGTCTCTATGTGCCTTTCGGAAAGGCCTGGTATCCCTACTACATGCGCCGGTTGGCCGAGCGGCCGGCCAATGTCCTTTTCATTCTGAAGAACCTGTTTCGGTGAAACTCGGGACGTTCCTTGGGTATGAGATGCAACGAAACCACATCCTGCCGAATCTTCTAGGTATGCGGTACTTCGCCTACCTGGCGGCGAAATTCGCGGTTGCGGGCGCTCTGCTTTACGGTTTGCTGCGGCTGATCGACGGCTTCTGGCTCGCCGAAGAAGACCCTCCCCTGATCGCTCCCCTGCGGGATGCGTCTCGGATTCTGGCCTTTGACCTGGTGATTCTCGCCTGGTTTCTGCTTTGCGCCGGCACGGTCGCGCTGATTATCTTCGATCAGCGGCGGCGCTGCCGCGTCTGTCTGCGCCGGCTCCGCATGCCGGTGGAGCGAGGCTCTTGGAGCCGCATGTTTCTGGTGGGCCAGCCACGCCTTGAGTACATCTGCCCTTACGGACACGGAACGCTCACTCAGGAGGAATCCCACCTGACGGGGACAGCGCCGCCGGTCTGGCGCGCGTCGCAGGGCTTCTGGGAGGATCTATTCGCCTCCAGCGCCGCCGAGCGGCGAAAACCGTAACCCAGGCGCCCGTCGGGCGTATCGCCGCTCCTTCCACGTTTGAACCGTAAGCCTTCCTGTTTTAGTATCTTGTACCGAATAGCGGACGACGATTTTCGCTGAGCCGGGATTCCGAAGTTGATTCTGGAGAATGACCGACGCAATCATTGTGTGCCACGCAAGATCAGACCGATGGTTTGTATCAGGGCACGGCTTCAGCCGTGCCGCAAGCCGCAGTATTCAAATGGCTTTAGCCCCCGAGCCCTACTTGTCTGGGGCGGGAGTTGGGGGTTCAGCTCGCCTTCTCGGCGGCTAAAGCCTGAGTTTCTCCGGCGGGTCCGGCACGGCTGAAGAGGGACTTGCAAGAATAACCGAATCCCGTAAGGCCGCGATACGGCAGAAATGCCATTGCCGCGTTTTCATAGGCTTGCAAAAGTCGCCACCTTGCTTTCGAGGGATTTTGGCGGCATTTCTGCATAAGTTGGCTAATATTGCAAGCTCCTCTGAAGCCGTGCCCTGATACAAGGCTCGACTTCTCATGGCATTATGCTGCGGAAATCCAACCTCGCCGAGGTTGACTCCGGAATTCAGGCTCAGAATGTCAGCCCGCTCCGGCGCACGGATTTTCTCATGCGAGAATTAGGTTTGGTGCCCAAGAAAGACATGAAGATCCGGGTTCCCGCCGGATCGCGGCTGGCGCGGTTTGTGCTGGGGCCGCTCGGCCGGATGCTGGTCATAGGCGTTGCCCTGCTTTCGATCCTGGCCGTTGGCGTATTTACCTATTACTACTCCAAGTACTCCCGCCTGATCGACGAAAAGCTGCGCGTGGGCCCGTTCGCCAATACCGCCAAGGTGTTCGCTTACCCGGAAACCGTTTTCGTCGGCGACGAGGCGTCCCCCGAAAGCATTGCGGCACAGCTCCGGCGCAGCGGCTACAACGAATCCCGGGGAAACACGGTCGGCTATTATCAGCTTCGTCCTTCCTCAATCGAGATCTTCCCCGGCCCGGAATCCTATTTCGACCAGGAAGCCGGCGTCATTCGATTCAACAAGAGCCGCATCGCGCAGATCGTTTCCCTCCAGGACAATACCGCCCGCGGGCAGTTCCAGCTTGAGCCGCAGCTCATCACCAACGTATCCGGCCCGAACCGCGAAAAGCGCCGGATCGTGCGCTTCGCGGATATTCCCCGCGTCCTGGTGAACGCGGTCACTTCCGCCGAAGACAAACGCTTCTTCCAGCACGCCGGCTTCGACCCGATCCGCATCGTCAAAGCCGCGTACGTGGATATCAAGGAAGGGCGTAAGGAACAGGGCGCGTCCACCCTGAGCATGCAGCTCGCCCGCAGCTTCTTTCTTGACGCGGACAAGCGCTGGACGCGCAAACTGGCCGAGGTGGTGATCACGCTCCAACTGGAGCAGAAGCTCTCGAAAGAGCAGATCTTCGAGGATTACTCCAACCAAATCTACCTGGGATGGCGCGGAGCCTACCGCATCCATGGTTTCGGCGAAGCGGCCGAAGCATTCTTCGGGAAGGATTTAAGCCAGATCACCGTTCCAGAGGCCGCAACCCTGGCCGGCATGATCCAGCGGCCCTCGGTCTTCAATCCGTTCCGGAATCCCGACCAGACGCGCGAACGGCGGAACGTGATTCTGGGGCTCATGCGTGGGAACAATTTCATCAACCAGGCCGAATACGCCGCCGCCGTGGCCTCGCCGCTCGTGCTGGCGCGCGGCGAAGCTCAATCCATAGAAGCTCCGTATTTCGCGGACCTGGTGAACGACTCCGTAGCCGCGAAGTTCCAGGAGTCCGACCTGCAATCGAATGCCTTCCGGATCTACACCACGCTCGATATGCGCTTGCAGCGGGCGGCCACCGAGGCTATCCGCCTGGGCATGCAGCAGGTGGATGAGCAAGTCAAGAGACAGCGCCGCTTCAGGGGCCAGACGCCGCCCGATCCCCAGGTCGCCCTGGTCGCCATCGATCCCCATACCGGAGAAATCAAGGCGCTCGTGGGCGGGCGGAACTACGGCGTCAGCCAGCTCAATCACGTGCTTGCCAAGCGGCAGCCCGGGTCGATTTTCAAGCCCTTCGTGTACGCCACCGCGCTCAATACGGCCTTGGCCGGCGGCCCGCGGGTGCTCACGCCCAGTTCCAAGGTGCTCGATGAGCCCACCACGTTTTGGTTCGACGGCAAGCCCTACGAACCCGGGAACTTCGGCAACGAATTCTACGGGCAGGTATCGCTTAGGGACGCGCTGGCGCACTCTCTGAACGTGGCCACAGTAAAGGTGGCCGAAGCGGTGGGCTACGGCGCCGTAGTTGAAATGGCCAATCGCGCCGGGATGAATTACAAGATTCAGCCCACGCCCGCCGTCGCTCTAGGCGCGTACGAAATCACGCCGCTCGAGGCTGCCGGCGCGTACACGATATTCGCGAATCAGGGCGAATACGTGAAACCGGAGTTTATCTCGCTCGTGCGTTCCCGCGAAGGCAAGACGGTTTTTAAGGACAAGGCGGAACGGGCGCAGGTTCTGGACCCCCGCGTAGCCTACCTCATCACCAACATGATGGAGGAAGTGATCCGCTCGGGCACGGCCGCCGGAGTGCGCGCGCGCTATAACATCGACTACCCCGTAGCCGGAAAGACCGGCACTTCGCACGATGGCTGGTTCGCGGGCTATACCACCGATCTGCTGTGCGTGGTATGGGTGGGCTTCGACGACAACCGCGAACTCGATCTCGAAGGAGCCCATTCCGCCGCTCCGATATGGGCCGAGTTCATGAAGCAGGCGCTCAAGTTCCGCGAGTATCGCGATCCGCAGCCGTTCGCGGCGCCGGGAGGAATCGTCTCGGTCTCGATCGACCCGCAGTCGGGGATGCCCGCCACCGCCGCCTGCCCCGGCGTGCGAACCGAGGTATACATCGCCGGCACCGAGCCGGTGGGGCTGTGCCCCCTGCACGGGGGGAAAGCGGTCACGAATATCGCCGGTTGGGACACCGCTCCGCGCAATGAGGGCCAGGAGCAGAGCGCGGTTCCGGAGTCGGAAGCGGCGGGGACGTCGCCATCAGCTTCGCCCCCTGGCTCCGCCGCACGCCCGTCTCAGAAGGCCCCGGGCAAGCAAGCTCAGCCCGCCGCGCCCGCGCCCCAGCAAGCGCCCAAGAAGAGCATATGGCGCCGTTTGTTTGATGTGTTTAAATAGGTCAGGAGGCCGGCATGGTTCCCTTATCGTTGACCATAGTACTTGTGGCAGGCCTCGGTTCGGCACTGGCTCAGACCCAGCCGGGAAACTCCCCGGCGGCCTCGCTTCCCATACCGGGCCAGCCGGCATCCACCCCGAAACCGCTGACGCCCGAAATGCGCGGCGATATCTTCATGGCCCGGCGGATGTATCGCGAAGCCATCGAGATGTACAACACCGCCGACCAGAAGGATGCGGCCATCTGGAACAAGAAGGGCATCGCCTATCAGAACCTGAACGAACTCGACGCCGCCAAGAAGAATTACGAGCGCGCGTTGAAGCTCAATCCCAAGTTCGCCGAAGCCCAGAACAATATCGGCACCGTTCAATACTCGCAGAAGAGCTACCGCAGCGCGGTGAATACCTATAAGAAGGCGCTGCGGTTGTCACCCAACTCAGCTTCATTCCACAAGAATCTGGGCACGGCGTACTTTGCGCGAAAGAACGAGAAGGAGGCCATGGCGGAGTACATGATCGCCATGAGTCTTGACCCGACGGTGTTTGAGCCGCACTCGGGCACAGGCCCCGTGCTGCTATCCACCAACATCGAAGAACGGGCAAAGTTCGATTACTCGATGGCGAAGCTCTACGCCAAAGTCGGCAACAGCGAACAGGCTCTGCAGTTCCTCAGAAGGGCGCTTGAGGAAGGCTTCAAGGACAAAAAGAAGATGGGCTCGGACCCCGAATGGGATGCGTTTCGCGAAGTACCCGAGTTCAAAGAACTGTTGAGCCTGGAGCCTCGTGTTCTTTAGCTTTCGCCGCGTTCGTGCTGCCGCGGCGCTGTTCGCTGCGGCGCTCGCCGTTCTGACGCTTGCCGGCTGCAACCGCAAGGCCGCCGCGCCGCAGTTTGAACGGCTCGCTATCCTGCGGTTCGAGAATTTGACCGGCGATCCATCCTCGGACTGGATTGGCCGTGCGCTGCCGGATCTCATTTCACTGGAGTTGGCCGGCGCGCCGGGCCTCTACGCGCTGTCTTCCAGCCGTATCCACAGCATGGAACGCGCCGCGGGCGCGCGCCGCGTCAGCGTCCCCGGCATATCGGCGGAACGCGATCTGGCCCTGGCCGCCGGCGCCAACCGCCTGGCTTATGGCGAGTACTCGATGCGGGGCGGTAAGCTCGAAATCCACGTCAGCATCGAAGATCCGCGGACGGGCAAGGTCGAGCCGGCTTATTCGGCATCGGGCCCGGCCGGGGACTTGGGCGGCATCGCCACCGTTCTGGCTCGCAACTTCTGGCCCGGCGCCTCCGGTTACCCCGGCGCCGCTGCGGTGTGGCGCGCCTACGTAGCCGCCCTTGAGACTAACGACGCCCCGGAAGCGGAGCGGGAATTGGCGAACGCGCTCGCCGCCGACCCCAACTTCGCCCCCGCCTACCGGTTACTGGCCGACGTGAGAGTTCGGGCGCAGGACCGGGCCGGAGCGGCGGCCGCGATCGATAAGGCGCTCGCCGCAAGTCTTCCGCCCATCGAAAAGGCGCGGGCGCAGCGAACCGCCGCCGAACTGCGCGGCGACAGGGCCGGATTGCGCGCGTCCGTCGCGGCGCTGGCCGGGCTGATGCCGTCGGACCCCGATCTATGGCGCGAGTCCGGCGAATTTGCGATGACGGTTCACGCATATCCCGAAGCCATCCACGCATTTCAGAAGGGCCTCGATATCGAGCCCGACAACATTGTCGCCCTGAATCAACTCGGATACGCGTTTGCCTGGGCCGGCGATGTTGCCGGGGCGGAAGGCGCGCTTCGCAGGTATCAAGCCTTGCGCCCCAATGAACCGAATCCGCTCGATTCCCTGGGCGATGCATACCTCATCAACGGCCGCCTGCGCGAGGCGGAAGCCCAATACCTTCAGGCCGCGCAGAAGCAGCCGCACTTCCTCTCGGACGGAGATCTCCTAAAGGTAGCCATGGCGCGCCTCATGACGGGCG
The DNA here is from genome assembly GCA_903925975.1 of uncultured Acidobacteriia bacterium. Taxonomy (GTDB): domain Bacteria; phylum Acidobacteriota; class Terriglobia; order Bryobacterales; family Bryobacteraceae; genus BOG-224. The sequence continues at coordinate 6,554 of CAIYHG010000146.1, forward strand.
ACGTAGCCGGCGCCGACGCGCTGGCGCGGAAATACGTGGAGGCCCGCATCGCCGATAAGGACCCGGCCGCGCCCTACCGCGCGGCGGAGTGGGCATGGACCAGCGGGCGCCGGAAGGACGCGTGCCGTCAATTGGAATCTTTCGCGGCCTCCGTGGAAAACACGCCCTTGCGCGAGTTGGCGGCCCGCGCGTATGCCGAACTGGCCACCTGGAAGCGGCTCTTGGGCGACCGCGCCGGCGCAACGGTGGCGGCGGGTAAGGCCGTAGCTCTGGCAGGCCCCGCGAGCTCCGGCATCGCCGCCGTGGCCCGTTTTCTCACCGAGGACGAGGGCGGGGCCGCCGGACTGACGGAACGCGCCAACCGCGCTTTCGGGCCTGGCACAGGCCCGGTTCGCGAATTCGCGATAGCCTACGCCCAGTTGCTTGCCCGCGATTTTCAGGGAGCCACGCGCACGCTGGAGAAGCTGTATCAGGACGGCGGACCAGCGGATGAAGGCCTTCCGGCTTTGCTGGCCTGGACGTATATGGAAACGGGCCGCACGAAGGAAGCGGCTGCACTGCTCCGCACCAACCCCATACCGCAATCCGGCGGCCCGGGGCCGCTGTTTGGGTTCGTCTTTCCCCGTCTTTACCAGCTCCGCTCCGCCGTGGCGCAGAGTGAAGGCAAACAGGACGAAGCCAAACTCAACGCCTCCATCTTTCAAAAGCTCTCCGGCCCCGACCCGCTGATCTGGGACGCCAAGTAGCCACAGGCTTAGCCTCTTCCGCCCGAGTGGAGCGTCTCGCGAACGGGGGCTGCGCCGCGCCTGTTATCATGCTTAGATATGGAGGAAGTCAACGTCGGAATAGTGGGCCTGGGCAACGTTGGCTCGGGTACGGTGACGATTCTGGCCGAGAATGCGGACCAGATCGCGCTCAAGTTGGGGTTCCGCCTGAAACTGGTGGCCGCGAGCAGCCTGGACGCGCTCGAACGCGAACTCCCGGCATCGCTCGGGAATGTCATGCGGACCACGAACTGGCGCGACGTGGTGACCCACCCCGACGTGCAGATCGTGGTCGAACTCGTGGGCGGCACCACCATAGCCGCGGAGATCATTGAGACCGCGATTCAGAACCACAAGTCCGTCGTCACGGCGAATAAAGAACTAATGGCTGCCCGCGGCCCGGAAATCTGGGACCGCGCCATCCGCGCCGGAATCAATCTGGCGATGGAAGCCAGCGTATGCGGAGGCATCCCCATCCATGCCGTGCTGCGCGAAGGCATCTCGGGCGACCGCATCGTGGCGATCTTCGGGATTCTGAACGGCACCTGCAACTACATCCTCACGGAGATGGAGAAGCGCGGCGAAGACCTGGCCACGATTCTTGCCGAAGCGCAACGGCTGGGATATGCCGAGGCGAACCCGAGCGCGGATATCGATGGCTACGACGCACGCTCCAAGCTGGTGCTGCTTTCGGCGCTGGCGTTCGGCGACAAGATCACGCCCTCCGACATCTTCATGGAAGGCATCCGCCGGATCACGCCGGTGGATTTCCAGTACGCGCGGCAGTTGAAGCACACCATACGCCTGATCTGCGGGGCGCGCCAGATGCCCGACGGCGTGCTGCTTTCGGTACGCCCGGCCCTTATTCCGCTTTCCACGATTCTGGCCAACGTGCACGGATCGTATAACGCGGTGTGGGTGAAGGGCACGTATGGAGAAGACACCTTCTATTACGGCCGCGGCGCGGGCGCGCGCCCGACCGGCGTCGCCGTGGTGAGCGATCTGATGCGCGTGGCGCGCGAGATTCGCAACGGCAGCCCGGAGCGCGTTTCCCCGTTCGCGCACGAAAGGCTGGGCGAGAATAAGCCCCTCCCCATCAGCCACAAAAAGAGCGCCTATTACATGCGGTTTCGGGTTCACGACCGGCCGGGCATCATCGCCACACTGGCCGGAATCCTCGCCGCGAAGAACATCAGCCTCGACGCCGTCCTGCAGGAACCGGGACAGAATCCGGACGATCTGCCGTTCGTTATGACCGTGGAGCCGACCTCCGAGCAGGCCATTCAGGAAGCGCTCGACGAAATGTCGAAGCTCGATTTCATGAAGGACGCACCGCTGGCTCTCCCCATCGAATCGGGGCTGTGACGCTGCTTGAAAGAAGGGATTTCATGAGACGTTTTCTCCGTTATGCGGCGGTGGCCGCCTTGCCCGTGCTGTTGGCGGCGCAGAGTCCGGCGCCCAAGCAGGCTCCGGCCCCCAAGCAGGAGAGCGGCATCACCCGCGATCAGGCTGACCAGATTTTGGAGGAGTTGCGGAACATCCGGCAGCTACTCGAAAAACAGCAGGCTAACGCCCCCGCGCCGCAGCAACAGCAGGGGCCGAAGATGGCCAAACTGGACCTGCGAGGCGTGCAGATGATCGGGAACAAGGACGCGCCGCTGACCATGGTGGAGTTCACGGACTATCAGTGCCCGTTCTGCCAGCGTTTCCACTCGGCAACCTTCGCCGACTTGAAGAAGAACTACATCGATACCGGTAAACTCCGGTTCTATAGCCGCGACCTGCCTCTCGATTTCCACCCCAACGCCATGCGCGCCGCTCAAGCGGGAAGGTGCGCGGCGGAACAGGGCCAGTTCTGGAAGTTGCGCGACATCATGGCCGCCGAACCGAACAAGCTCGACATGGCCAGCCTGGTGGCGGATGCGCAGTCGCTCAAAATGGACGCCGCGGCATTCCAAGCCTGTGTGGAAAGCGACAAGTATAAGAACGCCGTGCAGAGCGACATTATGGAAGCCATGAAAATTGGAGCGGACGGCACGCCCGCGTTCGTGGTCGGCAAGAGCACGCCCGAAGGCGTGGACGGAGAACTGGTGGTCGGCGCGCTTCCGTTTGAGATGTTCGATCAAAAGCTGAAGGAAATGGGCAAGACCAATTAGCCAGGCGAGGCGGTTCTAGTCCGATGATGAGCGGGCGGGATTCGGTCCCCCGTGTACGTCTTCCGTTAGGGGCGCCTCTGGTACTTCACCACCCCAATCGGTACTAAGATCTGCTGACCCGAATTGCGCCCGATTCCGGAGTGTGTTAAATTCAACGCTCCGACGGAGGATTAATGCGCTACATCTTGCTCTTGACGGTGCTGGCCGTTTCAGTTCTGCCTGTTCAGGCTGACGTCATTTTGGACTATGCCTCGGCCTCGTCGGGTGGCTGGGCCTGGTTCAGTGTGCCCAACATCTACAACGTTGCATCCTACGCCAATTCTTTCTCGTTTACGCAGGACGTATGGATCGACGGTTACGAGCACTACAGCACCTCCTATTCGGTAGATCCGGATTTCTACAGGCTGCGCCTGTGGGACAATCCATGGGATCCATGGATCTGGCCATCCCTGACTCTGCATGCTGCAAAGATTCTCACCGCTACCTCCGCCACGCTGGTCCAGGACGGAATATACAAGGTGAGTTTTTCCTTCGCGCCGATTCAACTCCAGGCCAATCATACGTACCTGATCGGGCTCACGACGAACTCGGACACAGCCGACGCCGGACAGTGGTTTGTTAACGGCCTTCCTTACGGTGTGGTGGGTATCGCTGGCGATAACCTCGCGGGTGGAACTATGGGGGCGACCCAGATGTTTCAACTTGACGGGGGATTTGGCACCGTGCCCGAACCGGCCACGGCTGGATTGGTGGCGGTAGCGCTCCTCGCTGTCGCGGCACGCGTCAGGCGCCGGCGCCCGTAGGCCGCCGAAGAACTCGAACCAGCTTCGTCCTGTGGGCGTCCAGATGGGGCTGCCTGCTGGGCCAGATATCCGGCCAGCGCGCGTTCCACAACCAGCGGGTCCAGCCATTCACCGTCGTTAAGACGGTCCACGATGGATTCGATGATCCCTTCGGGCCTCATCTTCTCGCTGACTGCGGGTGTGGCCGTCAGAGAAGCACTCGCCCGAAAGCCCGCGCTTGATTTCCGATTCCTTATCGTCGCCCCGCGGTTCGGCGAAGCAGACCACGCGCTCGCGGCGGGCACACCTCGCCCCCGGTATCTCTGGAAAGTACGTCTGCACGGTCCCGCCGCCGGAACTACCTATAGGCCCAGGAAGACGGCGGCGTTGAGGATTGTGAGGTCAGCGAGTGGGATTCTAGGCAGGGTGACTCGAAGCGCGGTCAACTGTACAGAAGGTACGCCGCCGTTCCTGGGCCTGTGAAAAGTTAGTCACGCCATCACTAGAGCAATATCCGCTCCAATGTGAACTTAGATGCAAATGGCGCCGGACCGCGCCAAAACGTTGCCGATTCCGTCGTGATGGGGGCAGCAGGGAGACGGAACGGACCGGCATTATTTCGCCGGTCCGCGTAATTCTTGCCGAAACTTGGCGCGGATTGCCTGGCCGGTATCGGGTCGGGAGCGCGGAAAACAACGCCGTCGAATGCCTCTTCCAGGTAGATGTGGTGATTGTTCCGAGTTTGGCCAGTGGCGCGTTCCGGTTTCATCCGTGCCTCGGCGCGTGCGGATTGGGCTGCCGGCCGAGCCTGTGGATTCACTTCCCCCGACGGCACTCCTGTTTGGCGATACTCCGCGCTGAGCCCAGGCCCTCTGAATACGTTTTGCCCGATGTTATATTAAGCGTCTGTGACAGCGCAACCCGACAACATCCTGGAGTTATTCCGCTCCACCGGCGCCTATTTACAGGGCCATTTTCGTCTTTCCAGCGGCCTGCATAGCTCCGAATACCTGCAATGCGCGCTGGTCCTTCAGCACCCCGCCGCCGCCCAGAAACTCGGCGAACTGCTGGCCGCGGAACTCCGGCGGCTGGCAAACGGCAAAATCGATCTGATCGCATCCCCCGCGTTGGGCGGGCTGATTATCGGCCACGAGGTGGCCCGAGCGCTTCAGACACGGTTCCTCTTTACCGAGCGAGATCCCGGTACGGGGAAGATGACGTTCCGGCGCGGATTCCACGTAGCCCCCGGCGAGGTCGCGATTGTAGTGGAAGACGTTGTCACCACCGGCGGCAGTACCAGAGATGTGGTCGAGACGCTACAGTCCGCCGGCGCTTCCGTGGCAGCGGCCGGATCGATCATCGATAGGAGCGGCGGCTCCGCGGAAGTGGGCGCGCCGCGCGTGGCTCTGGCCACTTTGAAAGTGGCGGCGTACGCTCCCGAGCTATGCCCCATGTGCGCGCAGGGGCTGCAGGTTGTGAAACCCGGCTCTCGCCCCACCTGATGCGGCGTATCAGAATCCGTCTCGCTTACGACGGCGGAGCGTTCCACGGCTGGCAGGTGCAGCCGGGGCTTCCCACGATTCAGGGTGCGCTTGAAGAGATCCTGACGGAGATGGAGGGCGCGGCGGTTCACGTTGCCGGATCGGGCCGCACGGATGCCGGCGTTCACGCTCTGGAGCAGGTTGCGGCGTTTTCGCTGAATAATCCGATTCCGCTCCCGAATCTCCGCCGCGCGGTCAATCGATTGCTGCCGCCCGCGATCCGCGTGCTTTCAACCGAAGAAGTGCCGCCCGAGTTCCACCCCCGCTTCGACGCCAAGGCCAAGCTGTACGAATATCGAATTGTGCGCTCCGAGGTTTGCAGCCCATTTGAGTGGCCCTACGCGCTGCATCACCCCTTCCCCCTGGATGAAGAACGGATGGCCCGCATGGCGCGAGTCTTCCAGGGCGAGCACGATTTCACCGCCTTCGCCGCGGCGGACGACCGCGACGCCGAAGGCAGGTCCAAGGTTCGCACGGTGTACTCATCGGAACTTGAGACTCAGGGAAGCAGGATGTTCTACCGCGTGAGGGGCAGCGGTTTCCTGAAGCACATGGTGCGGAATATAGTGGGCACGCTGATCGAGGCGGGCCGGGGCAACATAGCCGATCTCGATTCCCTGCCCCTGAAATCGGGCGCGACGGTCCCCGCCAAGGGACTCTTCCTGGTGAAAGTGGATTACTGATGGGAGCGCAGGAGCTGATCGCGCACTTGCGGGAACACGCCAACCCCGCGAATGTGGCCGGCATGGCGCGGTACGGAATCAATCCGAAAGGGACGCTCGGCGTCTCGATTCCGCTCATCCGCGGCCTCGCGCGAAAAGCCGGACGGGACCACGCGCTGGCGGCCGAGCTCTGGGATTCCGGCATTCACGAGGCGCGCATCCTGGCCACTTTGATCGACGACCCGGCCCTGATCACGTCGCGCCAGATGGACCGCTGGGCGCGGCAGTTCGATTCCTGGGACGTGTGCGACCAAGCCTGCCAGAACCTGTTCCGCTACTCGCCGCTGGCCTTCGATAAAGCCGCTGAGTGGGCCGGGGCGAAGCAGGAGTTCGCCCGCCGCGCTGGCTTCGCGCTGATGGCCGGCCTCGTGGTGAAAGCCAAGACGGCGCCCGACGCACGATTCGAGGCTTTTCTTCCGCTGATTCGTGAGGCGTCCACCGATGAACGCAATTTCGTCAGGAAGGCCGTGAACTGGGCGCTAAGATCGATCGGCAAACGGAACACGGGGCTGCGCTGGAAAGCAATCGCCGCCGCCGAGGCGATACGCGAGATCGACAGCCGTTCGGCGCGGTGGATCGCCGCTGATGCGTTGAGGGAATTGCGCCGGCAGCCCCAAGGCTCGCGATAGGCCGGTTCACACGCGGCGGGTGCGGCTGCCTCAGGCCGGAACGCGCGCTCGGTAAAGCCCGTGGCTGTAAATATATTCCAGCACCGGGCCGGGTACGCCCCGCGGCTTCAAGCCCGCCGCCAGGCTGGCGCGGATCGCCGAAGACGAGATATCGAGTTCCATTGTGTCCACCCGCTGGAGTTTCGCCCCCGGAGGAATCCGGTATGCGTGGCCGGGACGGCTGATGACGAGGAACTCAACGGCGCGCATCACTTCTTCCGCGCTCTGCCAGTCCGATACGTCGGCGAATGCATCCGCCCCAACGATGAAGAATAGTTCGTCCCCAGGCGACATTCGCGTATGCACTTTCCGGATGGTATCGATAGAGAAGCTACAAACGGTATTCTCCTCCAGGCGCGACGCCTCGAAGCGCGCGATGCCCGCGCAAGCCAGCTCCACCATGCGGACGCGGTCCGCGTAGGGCGCTCGCGCGCCGATCTTGTGAGGCGGGTGGGCGGCGGGGATGAACAGAACCCGATCCAGGCGGAAGCCCTCCGCCGCGGCGCGGGCAATCGCCAGGTGCGCCTCGTGGATGGGATCGAAGGTCCCTCCGAAAATAGCCAGTCGCATTTAGAGAGAAGGGCGGGCCCGTACCGGCCCGCCCGAGCCTATCGCTCGATCTTAACCGAAATGATCCGAATCTCTTTCAACGGCCTATCCTGCGCGCCGCGCGGGGCCTCGGAGATCTTCCGAACCACTTCGTACCCCTCGGTGACTTCGCCGAAGATGCTGTGACGGTTGTCGAGCCACGGCGTGGGGGCTACGGTGACGAAAAACTGGCTGCCGTTGCTGTTCGGTCCGGCGTTGGCCATGGAGAGGATTCCGGGCTTGGAATGCTTCAATTCGGAATGAAACTCATCGGCGAACTTGTATCCGGGGCCGCCGCGGCCCGTACCCTCCGGATCTCCGCCCTGGATCATGAAGTCGGGGATCACGCGATGGAAAACGGTTCCATCGTAAAAAGGTTTGCCGGTTTTGGTTCCATCGGCAAGACTCACAAAATTCTCCACGGTGCGGGGCGCCTTGTCGGCGAACAGCTTAATCTTGAAAGCGCCTTCCGTGGTGTCGAATGCAGCGTAGATCTCGTTGGGCATCGTCTAATTCTAACCCGCGCCGAGGGTCCGCTCCGAGGCGCCATGCTACACTTGCTCCAGAAATGCGTTCAACGGGCAATGCGACGCCGCTCACGGTGGCGGAACACAGGGAATTGGGTTACGAGCTTCGCAAGAACCGCGTGCGCCTGCGGGAATTATGCGGCCTGATTATGGAAGTTTACGGTCCGAATACCCGAGCGTATTACAGTTTTCAGAAGGCGGCCGAAACCTTGGAGCAGCTCTGCGCCGACATGCAGACGCAGGCGATGAGAGATCACCCCGGCTTCCCTACCGACAACCTTTATACGTAGTGGCGGAGCGGGTCCAGCATGAACCCGCCCCGCGGTTGAGTCAGGCCTAGACTACCACCCTACCGGCTTCCCCCGATTCTGCTCATCCAGCCACTTTTGCAGCGGCGCGAAGTAATCGCGAATCGCGGAGGCATCCATTTCCCGAGTCCCGGCAATCTTTTCCAAGGCGTCCTGCCACGGGCGGCTCTGGCCGAGTTCCAGCATCGAGTTCAGTTTCGCGCCGGCGGCCTTGTTGCCGTAGATCGAGCAGCGATTCAGCGGCCCCGTGCAACCCGCGGACTGAGACAACGCCCGATGGAATTGGAATTGCAAAATATCCGCCAGGAAATAGCGGGTATAAGGCACGTTGGCGGCCACGTGGTATTTGGCGCCGGGGTCGAAATCGGCCTCGGTTCGCGCTACCGGCGGCGCGATGCCCTGGTACTTCAGCCGCAGGTCCCACCACGTCTGGTTGTATTTCTCGGGGGGAATCTCGCCGGAGAAGACTTTCCAGCGCCACTGGTCGATCATGATCCCGAAGGGCAGAAAGGCGATCTTTTCGAGCGCCTTGCTCAGCAGCAGGCCGATATCTTTCGAAGTATCGGGCGCCTTATCGAGCAGGCCCAGCTTCACCAGATATTCCGGCGTGATCGAAAGCGCAATGGTATCGCCCACGGCTTCGTGGAAGCCGTCATTGGCGCTATCGCGGAACATCACCGACTGCTTGTTGTAAGCCCTCTGGTAGAAATTGTGGCCAAGTTCGTGGTGGACGGTCAGGAAATCCTCGCCGGTGATCTGGATGCACATCTTGAGACGCAGATCGTCGACCGAATCCACATCCCAGGCGCTGGCGTGGCAAACCACGTCGCGGTCGCGCGGCCGCGTGAATAGCGACCGTTCCCAGAAGGTCTGCGGCAGCGGAGCAAAGCCGAGCGAGGTGAAGAAATTCTCGCCGTACTGCACCATCTGCTTCCAATCTGTGTTGCGCTTCTTGAGCAGTTCAGTAACGTCGTAGCCGGGGTCGGCGTTAGCCGGCGCCACCAGCGGGTAGATATTCCCCCATTCCTGCGCCCATATGTTGCCGAGCAGGTGCGCGGGAATCGGGCCGTTCGCGGGCACTACGTCGCCATACTTCTCGCGCAGTTTGGTGCGGACATAGGCGTGGAGCGAAAGATACAGAGGCCGAACCTGTTCCCACAGGCGGTCCACTTCCTTCGAGAACTGGTCGGGCGTCATGTCGTACTTCGAACGCCACATGGCGCCGTTATCCTGGAAGCCGAGTTCCCGCGCGCCCTTGTTGGCCAGTTCGACGTAGCGCGTGAAATCCTTCTTCATCGGGCGGGAGATCGCCTCCCAGCCGGTCCACGCGTCGAGCAACTCCTTGGGATCGCGGCTCTCGGCCATGATCTTGGTGATGTCGTCGATGTTCTTGCAGCTATCGGGGCCGCTGGGGCACCATTTCCCTTTGCCGTAGAGGCCCTCCATCGCGGCCGCCGTGCGAGTGAGTTCCTCGCTCTCCTTGGGGTCGTTGGGCGTGGCGATGGTCAGAGAGAGCTTCAGCAGCTTGATCTTCCGGGCGGTATCGGCGTCGAGCGCCAGCTTATCGAACTCAACCGATTTCTTGGCGGCGGCGACGGTCGCGTTGATGGCGCGCTCGTCGACTTTGGCCGCGACGGCCTCGGCATCGTCCGTAATGTAGGTGGCCTTGATCCAATCGGCGCGCGCGGCGTCGGTATTGAGCTGAAGGAGTTGCTGCTCCGTATCGTTGATGAACTTCCGGGCGTCGGCGGGCGTTGGGTCGGCCGCCGAAGCAATTGCGGCCGAAACGCATGCTAGGCCTATAAGGGTGCGGATTCGCATGACTACAAACATATCAGAGGATCGGGCGGCTGAGATCCCAGATCCACCTTATAGTGGGGCCGCGCGTACCACGCGCTGAAATCTGCGAGTTCGACCGTACGCATTCCTGGATCTCGCGCGGCGTTTCACGCTATTTTCGCGCCCGATTTTGCGCGGCGCGTGCGGGCGTGCTAGGATTTAGTTGTCTGCGTGACACTTGCGGGGACGTAGTTCAGTTGGTTAGAACGCCGGCCTGTCACGTCGGAGGTCGCGGGTTCGAGCCCCGTCGTCCCCGCCATCTTTCCCTCCTAGGCTGGCCTTTTCGTTCGGCTTTGCGCCCAAGACCGCGGCACACCGCATTCCCAATAATTTCTAATTACATAACACCTTAATCCGCATTCTGTAGTTTTCCTCCGACCAGGCATTCAGGCTCTGCCCATCTGTACCACCTGGGCCGGCCTGCGGCAGCTCGTACAGGGCGCACGGCAACCAGTTGGGCGCATTTCGCTGCGATCCTCATTGACTGTTATCCTTGCAACGTTTAGGGAAAAACCCTAGATACAACCCTGCCCCGAGGGGCTACACTATTTGCGGATATAAGTATTTCAGGCCTTGAAATACGAAATCGTTCGGGAGCATGAAAGAGGCAGGCGAGATGAAGTCTATCGTCAAATTGCTCGGTGCGCTTCTGCTGATCGCGATGACAGCCCAGATCGGATCGGCCGGTCCAGTGGTCTACACATTCTCAACCAATTCGAGCTTCGAAGACTTCAAGGGCACTACTTTTGAAACCGCCACTTTTGAACTCTCGACGGCGGAGCCCGTGACGGACGAGAGTCTCCGGAGTGGTTCTGTTTCATTCGACCTGTTGAGCGGCTCCGTTTTATTCAACCTTTTGGGCAGTTCCATTTCCTCCGCCGCGGTCACTGGTGAAACCCTCGATTGGATATCTTTGTACCGGCAACAGACAATGCCAGATCTGGAGTGGAGTGATCTGGTCGGCATCGGCTTCACCTACGACTTTCGCGGCAGGTCCGGCGACCTTGGGCAGCTCTCAACGAGTTACTCGTTTGCCTTTCCGCTGGGCTCCCTGACCGCTAACGGCACGTACATAACGCCTGCCGCAACCCTGATAGTCAGCGGATTTGGCCAAACAGGCGTTCCCGAACCCGCCTCTATTCTTCTTCTCGGCACCGGTCTTGCCCTGATCGGCTGTAGAGCGCGAAGGGGCGCCTAGCGGCTGCGAACCAGTCAAGTTCAGACAAGATACGGGGACGGCTCAATCACTTCTCTTTGGGCGGCCCGTTCGAGGACAGGCCCGTTCGAGGACAGGCTCCTCAACTCCTCTTTTCTCCCCCGGCGCGGTTGGCGCGCATGCGGCGGACTGAAGAGCAAGAGCGGCGGTCTCTTCGCCAGGCGCTCCGTAGGAACCAGCGGCCGTACCCCGGGGGCCCGACAGCGGGCGAACCCCGTCGTCCCCGCCATTCCTCCTGTTCACAATCAACAATTTCCCAGCCGCCCTTCCCGCGATTCTGTTCGCGCTGCCCGAACAGCGGGCATAGAATAGGGTTATGGAGAAAGTGCTCCGCGTCTTCGCCAGTTTTGAGGAGGCCGATGCCGCCGATGCCCTTTCCCGCGCTCTGATGACCCCGCAACAGCGGGCAGGCCTATTCTTCGAACTGCGCGACCGAGCCCACCCCGATGCATCTAAGCAGCGACTTGCGAGAGTTTATCGAGTGCTTGAACTCGAACGAAGTTGAGTATTTGGTGGTCGGCGCGCTCGCCGTCTCGTGGCACGGATTTCCGCGATATTCCGCGGACGTGGATTTGCTGGTTCGCCCCAGCCACGCAAACGCGGCGCGCGTGCTTCGTGCGCTTTCTCAATTCGGGTTCGGCAGTCTCGACATATCCGTGGCCGACCTAACAATCCCCGGCCGAGTGATCCAACTCGGCTACGAGCCGAACCGCATCGACCTGATGACTTCAGTGACCGGCGTGACTTTCGACGAAGCGTGGGATGATCGGGCGCCCGGCGATCTTGATGGCGTACCAATCAACTTCATGGGCCGGCGCTGCCTATTGCGCAACAAGGACGCCACAGGCCGTCCCAAGGACCGCATCGACGCAGAGGAACTGCGAAAGCAGAAACCCGCCAGCTAGATCTCGTTCCGGATGGCTCCCGGTACTGAACTCGACATTTGGCGCCCTATTTGCTAAGCTGTTACTTAGCAAACATTGTGGTAATTCTGCCCATACTCTCTTCAATCATATCGGCTTCCCACCACAGCAATCCATCCGAGGAGTAACGCTTAGGAATTCTATGGCCTCCAACAATTTCTCCCAAGGCGCCCAAGTCGAACACCTGAAGTTCGGTCTGGGAACCGTGATGTCCAGTAGCGAAGAGCGCATGGTCATCAAATTCGATGATCACGGCGAAAAGAAGTTTGTCACCGGTATGGTGATGGGCAGTCTGAAGAAGAGCGACCGGCAGCCACCCGCTGAAAAGAAGGGCACGCGCCGCAAGAAAGCAGTGCCGGTAACGGCCTAAGAAACCTCGAGGAATATCGTTGAACGCACGGCAGAAACGGTTATTTGAAGACGCCCGGAAGCGCAATCCGGACATGAAGATGCCTTCCCCCACTGCTGCACCTTCGGAGTGGACGGAGGCCGATCTGGCGCTGGTGAAGCAGGGAGTTGGCGATAAAACCAGCAAACCTGAGCGGGGGTCCACTGAATCCGGCGAAAGCGAAGCTCCCTCCGGAGAGCAGAAGGGCTCCGTCGTGACCTATTTCGAAGCCAAGGGTTTCGGCTTCCTACGGCCGGATGACGGCGGCCGCGACATCTTCTTCCACGTCTCGCGCCTGGTGGAAGGCCTGGCTACGGACCTACGGCCGGGGGCGCGAGTCCTCTACGAGCTGGGAATGGATCGGACCGGGAAGATGGCCGCGAGCAGCGTGCGCATCCCTCCCGCCGCCGAATAAGAACCGGCTATAATTAGGGGAACCCCCAATTGTCTCTCGCACCACACCCGCGCGGGGGGACCTGAGCACTTTCATGTTCGACAACTTATCAGAGAAACTGCAGCGGGTTTTCAAGAACCTGCGCGGCGAAGGCAAGCTCTCGGCCGAGAACATGGAGGGAGCCCTGCGCGAAATCCGCATGGCTCTGCTCGAAGCCGACGTTAACTTCAAAGTTGTCAAGCAACTCATTGAAAGCATAAAGGTTAAGGCGATGGGTGAGGAGGTTCTCACCTCGCTCTCGCCGGCCCAACAGGTCGTCAAGATCGTAAATGACGAGCTGGTGAAGATTCTGGGAAGCCACGAATCCAAGCTGCGCTTCGCCAACGAGCCTCCCGGCGTTTTCCTGATCGTCGGCCTGCAGGGTTCCGGAAAAACGACCACGACCGGCAAACTGGCCCGCTGGCTCTCCCGGAACGGCCATTCCCCCCTTGTGGTCTCGGTGGACGTATATCGCCCGGCCGCGAGAGAGCAGTTGCGGGTGATTGCCCGCGATATCAAGCTGCCGATCTACGAGGGCGCCCCGGGCGAGGACCTTCCGCTCGACTTGGCGCGTTCCGCCAGACGCGAAGCCGCGAATACCGGCCGCGACGTTCTGCTGGTGGATACCGCCGGACGCCTGCACATTGACGACGACCTGATGAGCGAGTTGCAGCAACTCAAGCAGCAGCTCAATCCCGTCGAGATTCTGTTCGTCGCGGATGCCATGACCGGCCAGGACGCCGTCAAATCCGCCGATGAGTTCCACAAGCGCCTCGGAATCACGGGCGTCATTCTGACCAAAATGGACGGCGACGCCCGCGGCGGCGCGGCGCTTTCCATCCGGCACGTGACCGGGCAGCCGTTGAAATTCGTCGGCATCGGCGAAAAATTCGACGCTCTGGAGCCGTTTTATCCCGACCGCGCGGCAAACCGGATTCTCGGCATGGGCGATATTCTCTCGCTCATCGAGAAAGCCGGGCAGGAAATCGACCAGAAGAAGGCCGTGGAGATGCAGCGCAAGCTCATCGAGAACGACTTCACGCTGGAAGACTTCCGCGATCAAATGAAGCAGATCCGCAAACTGGGGCCTTTGTCTTCCCTTCTCGACATGATGCCCAAAGTCGGTATGCTAAAAGATATTAAGGACGTCAAGGTAGACGAGAAGGAAATCGGCCGCGTGGTGGCGATCATCGATTCGATGACGCCGCGCGAACGGGCGAATCACATGATTATCAACGGAACCCGGCGCCGGCGCATTGCGCGCGGTAGCGGGACCTCCGTACAGGAAGTAAATCAGTTATTGAAGCAGTACGCCCAGGCCCGGAAGATGATGAAATCGTTCTCAGGTGGATTTCTGGGCAAGAAAATGGGAAAAATGAAGTTACCGGCTGGCTTTCCTTTCGGCTAGCCGCCGGGGCGTTAACGAAATCCTTAGTTTGAATCTCAAGTTGGAGTACCGATGCTGATGATACGGCTGGCGCGTTTCGGCGCCAAGAAGAAACCGTTTTACCGGGTGGTCGTTATCGAGAAGGAACGCGCCCGCAACGGACGCAGCCTCGAAGTTGTGGGGCACTACAATCCGCTCACGGAACCCGCGCAGGTGTTGCTGAAGCACGACCGTTTGGAATACTGGGCCGGCAAAGGCGCCCAGATGTCCGACACGGTCAAACGGCTGGTTACGAAGAATCCGGCCGCTCCACCCGTTCCGGTGGCATGATACGAACCGGCGGTTGCCTCGCACTGTAAGGAACAGGACGACTGGGCCGGGTAGTGGGCTTAACCGGCCGTCTTTCTGTCAGGAACCTTCGGGTACGATGGTTTAGAGAGGCGGGGTGAAATGAAGCACTTAATAGAGGACATCGCGAAAGCTCTGGTTGACATCCCGGAAGAGGTTTCGGTCCGCGAGGTGGAGGGAGAGCAGGTAACGGTGCTGGAATTGAAGGTGGCGCCGAGCGACTTGGGTAAAGTCATCGGCAAGCAGGGCCGCACGGCCCGGTCCATCCGTACTATTTTGGGGGCGGCCGGTATGAAACTAAACCGCCGCTTCACGCTGGAAATCCTGGAGTGAGCACGCCGGAGCCGCCGCGTTCCACCGATGCCGCATGGGTTGCGGTAGCGGTGCTCGGCAAGACGCGGGGCAACCGCGGCGAGCTGACCGCGGTGGCTCTGAGCTACAAGCCCGAGCGTTACAGCGCCCTTCGCGACGTGTACCTTTTCCGCGATGGCGCCCCCGGTATACGCTTGTCGGGCGAATGCGCCAAGGTGGAAGAAGCCTGGTTCCACAACGGCGTCCTGATTCTTAAATTCCACGGAATCGATACAATCTCAGACGCCGAACGCCTGGTGGGCGCCGAAGTGCGCGTCCCCATCGCCGAGCGCGCCGCCTTGGACCCGGGCGAGTTTTTCCAATCGGACCTGATCGGGTGCGACGTGATCGAGCGCGGCACCGGCGAAAACCTGGGCAAAGTGACGGATTGGAACGACGGCGGCAGTTCCGGGTTGCTGATGCTGGAAGGCGGCCTGATGATTCCGTTTGCCCGCTCCATCTGCGTGGAAATCGCGCCGGCCGATAAACGGATCACGGTGGAGTTGCCCGAGGGCTTGAAGGAATTGAACCGAACGTGATCTTTCACGTACTGACGATTTTCCCCGAGTTCTTCGAGGGACCGTTCGCGTATGGCGTGGTGAAGCGCGCCCAGGACGCGGGCATCGTCGAAATCCGCATTCACAACCTGCGCGATTGGACGCACGACCGTCACAAGACCGTGGACGACCGCCCCTTCGGCGGAGGCGAGGGCATGGTGCTCAAGCCCGAACCGCTCTTCGCCGCCGTGGAATCGATTTGGCCCGAGCGCGTGTCCCAGCCGCCCGGCAGTTCCAGCCAACGCAGAACCGTCCTGCTTTCCGCCCAGGGCCGTATGTTCGGCCAGGAAATGGCGGACCGCTTCAAGGAATGCGAGGAACTGCTGCTGATCTGCGGCCGCTACGAAGGCGTGGATGAACGCGTCGCAGAGCACCTCGCGGACGAAGAAGTTTCCATCGGCAACTACGTCCTAAGCGGTGGCGAACTCGGCGCCGCCGTGATCATCGACGCAGTAGCCCGGTTGCTACCAGGCGTCCTCGGGAACGACACTTCAGCAGCGTTCGATTCGTTTCAAGCCGGCGGCCACGGCGAAGGCCTTCTCGATTGCCCTCACTGGACGCGTCCGGCCGATTTCCGGGGCTGGAAAGCCCCCGAAACGCTCTTGAACGGCAATCACGAAGAAATCCGCCAGTTCCGCCGCCGCACCGCGCTCGAAAAGACCGCGCGGCTGAGGCCGGATTTGCTGGCTGAACGCTAGAGCCTTTCGGGCCGCGGGTGCGTTAATCCGGAAAGCGGCGCAAGCGTTCCCGTCCCGCGCTGACTCCCCCGCTCCCACCAATCAAAACGATCCCTCCGCTATATGACAACCGGCTCGACTTAGGCGAGTGGAGGGGTTACTATACGGGCGAGCGGTGGCGCAACGCGCTCAGCTTGGCGTGGATGAAGAGGCGCTAAATGCGCGCATTCGGGAAGCGAGCCGGCGAGGATCGCCGTTGGGAGCCGAAGGTTTTGTGGACACGACCGGCCGACAACTGGCTCGCGAGGCGCGGCATACTCGTGAAACTGCTAATACTGTTGCTGATGATCGCCGGTGCCGCCTCAGGCTTTCAACCGGGGCCGGAACTCGTCTGGAGCATAGATCTGAACTCACGTCTGGCTGAACCCTCTGGAGTAATGCAGGGGGTACACAACGCGAGCGCAGTCGGATTCTCGGCCGATGAAGACTGGGTTGCGGTTTCCCTAGGCGCTCACCTCGCAAACTCGCGCTCAACTCAACACTTGGTAGTGGTGCGGAGGGCGTCGCCATCTGATGTGCGGCAGTTTGATTTTGAGTCCCAGCCCGGGGTGGAGCGCCTCGCCTGGTCATCGAATGGTAGTGCTATAGCACTGCAGACCATCCCTCCGCTCATCTTGAGAATTGCTGATGGCACGTTCTGCGAAATTCCTGACGGACGGTACCAATATCATCGTTTGGGTGGATCTGTCGATGGCGTTTTTGTTTTTTTCACCGACCATGAAGTCGAGGGACTGAGATACGTCAGTTCACGAATCTCCTTATATGATTCTGAGTGTCATCGGATCAGGGAAGATGTCGTGCGCCCCTGGGTCCGAGCGCTTGACGTGGCCGACTCTGCGCGACCCCTTATAGCGATCGCATTCGATCAAGGAGGCGGTTCGGTTCTTGACGCTCGGACCAAGAGCGTTATCGCGAGCATACCCGCTCAGGTGCACCTGGAGGAGGTCAGGTTCGTAGACGGGGGCCGAACTCTGTGTGGGACCACCGTTTCCAATTCCGGTCCGCCTTGGTGTCTCGATGTCGGTGCGGAGAAGGTCTACCCGCGGCCCAAGATGGCGCTCGGGCGCTCACTTTCCACCGCAGCCTCCGGGACTTCATTGTTGGCTGCTGATATCAAGTATTCCCGTAGCTTCTTCACCGAGAACGAAACCTGGGCGCCGCGTAAGATCGTCACCCTCGATTACCGCACAGGCAAGATCCTCGCTTCTTGGGATCCTTCGTTCCAACGCAAGAACCGATTCGGGCTGGACATCGGCCGAGCGACAATCTATAGTTTTGCGATTTCTACCAGCGGGAGGTACGCTGCCGAAGCGGGAGACGGGAAGTTAAACCTCTATCGCTTACCGGAGGCAGGGAGATAGGGGGAAGCCCGTCCCGATTCGCCCCAGTCACTGTTTACCCCAGTCACGGTTCTCACCCATTTACCACCAGCAAACGGCACCCCAGGGCATCTAACTTGTTCACTCCACTCAAGAAGTGTCCCAATTCCGTGATACACGAAGCGGTAGGCGCGTTTTCAAAGAAAGGCTGGCGCGGGTTGCCGCGCCGTGCTACATGATAGGTCGTATAGGTTGAAAGAACACGGACAGCAAAGGCCTGAACTAACTGGTCATTGGCAAGTTATGCGATTCGCCCGCGCTTAACGGCATTAGATTTCGACGAAAGGATCTATTTGATGAGAACAGCAATTCTTACGGGGCTTCTGTTGAGTCTGGGCTTCGTGGCCGTAGCCGCGGACCCACCCTCGGCGAACATCACCAACGGGGTGGTCAAGGCGAAACTGTACCTCCCCGATCAGCAGAATGGGTACTATCTGGGGACGCGTTTCGATTGGTCTGGCTCCGTCGCGAGCCTGGAAACCAACGGGCACAGCTATTTCGGCGTGTGGTTTCCAGTCTATGACCCTCACAAGCACGACTCGATTACGGGGCCGGTGGAAGATTACGCGCCGCTGAACTACGAAACATCGAAGCCGGGGGAAACGTTCATCAAGATCGGCATCGGCGTATTCAAGCGCCCGGAAGAGCAGGCCTACCATTTCAGCAATCCCTATGAGGTCCTGGATTACGGGAAGTGGACCATTCGCAAGGGCGCCGATTTCGTGGAATACCGGCATGAAGTTACCGACCCGAAATCCGGCTTCGGCTACATCTACACGAAGACGGTGCGCCTGACGCCGGGCAAGCCGGAAATGACCATCGAGCACAACATCAAGAACACCGGCACCAAGGCTATTGCGACGAACGTGTACAACCACGGGTTCTTCATGTTGGACGCGCAACCCACCGGCCCCGGCATCGCGGTGACGTTCCCGTTCGAGATCAAGACCCCCCGCCCGCTGGTCACTCCGATGGCGGAGATCAAGGGCAAGCAGCTCATCTACTTGCAGGAATTGGAAGCGCAGCAGCCGAACGCAGGCGGCGCTCAAGCCAGGGGTGCGGCGCCTCAAGCCGGCGGCCCCCCTGCCGGCGCTCCTCCCGCAGGGGTTGCACGGACAGGCGCTCCTGCCGCAGGCGGCGCTCAAGCGGCGCCACGCCCCCCGAGCCGCACTGGCGTGAGCACTCTGATTGAAGGCTTCAGCACGACGGACCCCAAGGATTTCGATTTCCACATCGAGAACGCCAAGTCCGGCGCCGGCATCCGCGTGATCGGCGATAAGCCCCTGTGGCGGATCAACTTCTGGTCCACCCGCACAACGGTGTGCCCGGAAGCCTACGTCGAAGTGAAAGCCGACCCGGGCAAGGATTTCTCCTGGAAGCTGACGTACGATTTCTACGCGCTGCCGCAAGCCGGCGCAAAGAAGTAAGGCGCAAGTAACCGAAGCAGCAGGGGTTCACTCCGCCAGCGCGGGCTGAACCCCTCCATTGAGGAGCGGAAGCCCGGCTCGGCTAAGGAGCCATTCGCAAGAATCGACGAACGGCGACGATGCGCATTGGCGCCGGGTCTCGCGGCAGCGCCGCTTTGGCCCGTCACGGGCAAGCTAAAGCATGCCCCACCAACGAGATCCGCTTCTTAGGTGGGGCATGCTTTAGCCTGCCCGCACTTGCCTCTTCGGCGAAGCCGGGAGGCAAGAGTACGCGTACCGAGCTGCCCTTCCAAGTGGCTCTAAAGGGCGCCCCCCGCCCCCCACGTTCGCCGCACCCGGCTCCGGTATCCCAATCTTTTCGTTCAAGCCGGTGTCGGCTGAGAAACCGGGCCGGGACAACTGGTTCCGTTTCGTATAAGATAGAAGATTACAGGAACTTTCATGCAGAACGCGTTGTTGAACAAATTCATTCAGAAGCACCTGCGGACCGACATCCCCGAATTCCGCCCCGGCGACACGATTCGCGTACACGTGAAGATCAAAGAAGGCGACAAAGAACGCCTTCAGGCCTTTGAAGGCACGTTGATCGCGCGCAATAACACCGGCATGGGCGAGACGATCACGGTCCGCAAGATCAGCTTCAGCCAGGGCGTAGAGCGCATCTTCCCCTTGCACGCCAAAGTGGTGGACCACATCGATATAGTACGGACTGGCCGCGTTCGCCGCGCCAAGCTCTACTATCTGCGCGGCTTGAAGGGCAAGGCCGCTCGCCTTCGCGAACGCCAGTAAGCGCCAGGCCCCTCCATGCGACCCGAACCCGCGGGCGCCAAGTTCCGGTGTGAAGCTACGCTGGAGCGAGAACTGCGCGCGCGGGGGTTTCACCATGTCGCCGGCGCCGACGAAGTGGGCCGGGGGGCGCTGTTCGGCCCGGTGTTCGCTGCCGCGGTGATTCTCTCCCCCGACCGGCCGGTGCGCGGGCTGAACGACAGCAAGTTGCTCGACCCCGGCAGGCGGGAAACGCTTGCGGCCCGCATCCAGGAACGCGCCGTCGCCTGGGCGGTAGCGGCCGTGGACGCGGCTTCAATCGACAGCATGAATATCTATCAGGCTTCGAGGATGGCGATGCGGCTGGCCGTGAGCCGGCTCAACCCGGCGCCGGATTTCCTGCTGGTGGACGCGGTGGCTCTCGATGTTCTCATGCCGCAGACGGCGCTAATCAAGGGCGATGCGCGGTGCCATGCGATCGCGGCCGCATCGATCATTGCCAAGGTGCAGCGGGACGCCTGCATGCGGGTATGGCACGAAGTCTTCCCGGAATACGGCCTGGCCGAGCACAAGGGTTATGCCACGCCGGAACACCTTCGCGCGCTGGCGCAGCACGGCCCCTCTCCGCTACACCGGCTGAGCTTTGAACCCGTGCGGGAATGTTCCCTGTTCCCCTTAACTTACACTCCTCAAATGGATCTGTTTCAGGCGGCGGCTCAGTGACTCCCACTGATCCCCAAGCCGGAGCCGTTACCCCGCCCGCGCCCGAGGCGCCGGCGCCGGCCTTACCGGTTTACCGGTGGTACCACAAGATGTGCGCCATCCTGTTCGCCACTTTCTGCCTGGAGGTGGGCTTCTTCCTGCTCTGCTTTCCATGGACCTCATATGCCGCTGATTTCGCGGCCTTCCGGCCGGGGTGGCGGGCGTACTGGGACAATCCATTTATCCGCGGCGGAATCAGCGGCCTCGGAGTGATCAATCTATACATCTCCCTGATCGAAATCCTGCGGCTGCGGCGATTCGCAAAACGCTGAAATTGCGCTTGATAGCGCAAAGCGTTCGGCGCGGCGCCAAGCCGGATGCAACCGTAAGCGGATATAATGTATCTTTAGACTCAGAGCCCGCCGCATCCCATGGCTGAAATGAGCGTTATCTGGCTGCGCGTAGCCGCGGGGTTGTACTCCCTCGGTTTGCTGCACGCCATTCTCACGTTGGTACGCCGGCGTGAACACCTTTTCCGCGTCGCCTTGACCGCCTTCGCGTTGGGGACGATCTTCCATTTCGTTTCCATCGTGGAAGAAGGCACGGTGAAGGGCCGCTGCCCGATCACCAACTTCTACGAAACGCTCTCAATGTGCGCGTTCCTCATGGCGGTGATCTACCTGGCTGTGCACTGGCGCTACAAGACGCCGAGCCTCAGCGTATTCCTGTTTCCGCTGGTGTTTGTGATGGCGCTGGTGGCTACCCTCGGCAATCCGGTGAGCGCGTGGTCTAGCCCGGTGGTCCGCAACACATGGCTGACCGTGCACATCGTTCTGGTGCTGCTGGGGTACGCCGCTCTGGCGTTCGCGGGCGTGGGCTCGATGCTCTACCTGTTTCAGGAACGCGAACTGAAGACGAAGAAGCCGCGAAAGATGTACTACCGCCTCCCGGCGCTGGGCGCGCTGGACGACCTGATCTCGAAGACCTTGGCGGTCGGCTTCGTTTTGATTACGCTGGCCGTGATCGCCGGCACGACCTGGGCATTCATCGAACTGAAAGCCGATTGGATACGCCAGCCGAAGATCGCGATTTCTTTCTTGACCTGGGGCGTCTATCTGGCGCTGGTTTGTCTGCGTGTGACGGTAGGGTTGCGGGGACGCAAAGCCGCGGTCATGACGGTCATACTGATTGGATTCTCCGCACTGACCTGGGCCGCGCACGCGCGTCTGGGAGCGATACTGCTGAAACAATGAGGTTCTTCCTCACGGGCGTAAGCCACAAGACGGCGCCGGTTGAAATCCGCGAGAGCCTGGCCTTTCGCGAGGAAAGCCTTCCCGCTGCGCTGGCGGACCTGCAATCGCGCGACGGCGTGGCCGAGGCGATGATTCTTTCCACCTGCAACCGCGTGGAGATTTCCGTTGCCACCGAGGACAACTGCAACCCGCGGCACATCGTCGATGCCTTCCTCGCGCAGCACAAGTCCGTGGACCCGGAAAGTCTTGGAACCTGCCTCTACCGCCACGAAGGCAGACAGGCCGTCCATCACCTGTACCGCGTTGCTTCAAGCCTCGATTCCATGGTGCTGGGCGAGCCGCAGATTCTAGGCCAGCTCAAAGCCGCCTATGCCGCCGCCAGAAGTTGCGGCACGGTCTCGGGCGTTCTGGACGGCTTCGTGACGCGCGCTTTCAGCGTGGCCAAGCGCGTTCGCTCGGAAACGGGCATAGGCCAAATGGCGGTTTCGGTGAGCTACGCCGCCGTGGAATTGGCGCGCAAGATTTTCGGCTCGCTCTCGCACCGCACCATCATGATTATCGGCGCGGGCAAGATGTCGGAACTCGCGGCGAAGCATCTGCGCCGGTCGGGCGCGGCCGACGTTTACGTGACCAACCGGACGCACGAACGCGCCCTGGAGATGGCCCGGCTGTTTGAGGGAACCGCCATCGAGTACAGCCAATTTCTCGCGTTTCTTCCCAAAGCGGATATAGTGATCGCCTCATCCGGCGCGCCGCATTACATTCTGGGCAGAGACGATATGCAGCGCGTGATCTCGGCGCGCCGCAACAAGCCGATGTTCCTCATCGATATCGCCGTTCCGAGGAATATCGACCCCGCCGTGAACGAGATCGATAACGTCTTCCTATACGACATCGACGATCTGCAGGAAGTGGTCAACTCCAATCTGCGCGAACGCGTGAAGGAAGCGGACCATGCGGAAGCGCTGGTAGCCGAAGAGGTCGAGCGGACCATGGCGCGCCTCAAAGCCGCCGAGATCACGCCGACCATTGTGGGGATGCAGACGCAGCTTGAGCAGATACGGGCGGCGGAGTTGGACAAGATCCGGCGGAAGTACGGCCCGTTCACGCCGAAGCAGGAAGAGGCGCTCGAAGCGCTCACCCGGGGCATCGTAAACAAGATCGCGCACGGCCCGATCTCCGAGTTAAGGAACCACGCAGGCCTGCCGGAAGGGCCGCACGTCATCAAAGCCTTCCGGAAGGCATTCCACCTTCAGGATTGACATGCTAGTCATTGCATCACGAGGTTCGCAGCTCGCGCTGTGGCAGGCCCGGTGGGTATCGGCCCGGCTCACGGCCATGGGGCACGAATGCCGCATCGAGATCATTAAGACCACGGGCGACAAGATCACCGACGTTCCACTAGCCAAAGTGGGGACCAAGGGGCTGTTCACGAAGGAGATCGAGGAAGCGCTGCTCGACCTGCGGGCCGACCTGGCTGTTCACAGCCTCAAAGACCTGCCGACGGAACTGCCCGAGGGCCTCACGCTGGCCGCCGTACCGGAACGCGAAGACCCGCGGGACGCTCTCATAGGCAAGCGGCTTTCCGAACTTCCGCAGGGCGCCAAAGTGGGCACAAGCTCGCTGCGCCGCGCCGCGCAGCTTCGCCATCTGCGGCCCGATCTCAATATCGAATCCGTGCGGGGCAATCTGGATACGCGCCTGCGCAAACTGGACGAAGGCCAGTACGACGCGATCCTGCTGGCCGCCGCCGGCCTGAAGCGACTGGGCTGGGCAGACCGCATCGCCGAAACGCTGCCCGTGGATACGATGTGCTCGGCCGTGGGCCAGGGCGCGCTAGCTATAGAGACGCGCCTCGAAGGGGCCGGCTTCCATGCCTGCCGCACTCTCGATCACCCCGCGACGCACGCCGCCGTGGATGCCGAGCGTGGCGTGTTGCTCGCGCTCGGAGGCGGATGCCAGGTTCCGATTGGGGCGCATGCCTCTGTGAGCTATGGCCGCCTGCGCGTGACGGCGATCGTGGCGTCGCCCGATGGCTCGGAAGTGGTGCGCGGCGAAAGTGAAGGCCCGGTGGCCGACGCCGCCGAGATCGGCCGCGACTTGGGCCAAGATCTGCTACAGCGCGGCGCTCGGGCGATACTGGAAGCGGTATATCAGAGTGAGCAGGCTGCGGGCTGAATGCGATCCGGGAATGGGCGAATTGTGGGCAGGCTAAAGCATGCCCCGCTAACGTCATGAGTAAGGTCTATCTGGTTGGAGCCGGGCCGGGTGATCCGGAGTTGATCACTCTCAAGGGCCGGCGCGCGCTCGAGCGCGCGGACGTGGTGTTCTTCGATCACTTGGCGAACGTCGCCCTGCTCGACCTGGCGCCGCCTGGAGCGGAACGAATCTACGTCGGCAAGAAACGCGCCGACCACGCCCTCTCACAGCCGGAAATCTGCGAGGCGCTGATCGAGCGCGCACGGCGCGGACAATGCGTGGTGCGCCTCAAGGGCGGCGACCCGTTCATCTTCGGACGCGGCGGTGAGGAAGCCGAAGCCCTGGCAGAGGCGGGCCTCGAATTCGAAATCGTGCCCGGAGTGACGACGCCGCTGGGTATAGCCGCCTATACCGGAGTGCCGCTCACGCACCGCAAGCATTCCTCGGCGGTGACGTTTATCAGCGGCCACGACGTGGCCGGCATCGATTGGGCGCACGCCGCGGCCGCGGATACGCTGGTGGTATTCATGGGCCTCACGGCCTTCCCTCAAATCGCGCACGCACTGATTGCGCAGGGCCGCGGGGCGGATACCCCCGCGATTGCGGTGCGCTGGGCCACGCGCCCATCCCAGCAAACGGTAGCGGGGACCTTGGGCGATCTGCCCGGACTGGTCGCGGCGGCCGGCATGAAACCGCCGGCGACCTTCATCGTGGGTGAAGTAGCGCGCTTGCACTCCAAGCTCGATTGGTACGGGCGGCTCCCGCTCTCGGGCAAACGCATTGTGGTGACGCGCGCCAAAGGGCAGGCCGACGCGCTCGCCTCGCGCCTGCGCGACCTGGGCGCCGACGCCATTGAGATGCCCGCTATCGAGATCCGTCCCTCAGAGGACTATGTGCCGCTCGACCGCGCCATCGCGGAACTCAGAACCTACGACTGGCTGATCTTTACGAGCGCCAACGGCGTGCGATTCTTCCTCGATCGCCTGGACCGTTCGGCCACGGATCTGCGCGCTTTGCGCGCCCGGATATGCGCCATTGGGCCCGCAACGCGGGCGGCAGTCGAAGCGCTCCACTTGAAGGTCGATCTGATGGGCCGGGAGTACGTCGCCGAAGGTCTGCTGGCTGCGCTGGCGCCGTTTGACCTCTCGGGCAAGCGCGTGCTGCTGCCGCGCGCCGCGGTGGCGCGCGATCTGGTTCCCGTGGAGCTTGTGAAGCGCGGCGCGCGAGTGGATGTTGTGGAGGCGTACAGAACGGTAGCCCCGGAAGGCGCTGCCGAACAGGCGCGCGCGCTGTTCTGCTCCGGCGCCAAACCCGACTACATCACGTTCACCAGCGCCTCAACCGTGCGGAACGTTTTCGATATCACCGGGGCGGAAGCCCTGCGCGGAGTGAAGGCCATCTCGATAGGCCCGGTGACTTCGGGCGCCGCGCGCGACTTGGGAATCGAGATCGCCGCCGAAGCTTCGGTCTTTACGATCGATGGCGTTGTGGAAGCGGCGCTGCGGATACGCGAATTGGAGAGGACCCCCAACCCATCGGCATGAAGCCCCATATCATCGGTATCGCCGGACCGTCCAGTTCCGGAAAGACATCGCTGGCAAGCAGGCTGGCGCAACAACTGAACGGCGCGGCGATCGTTTCGCTGGATTCATATTACAGGGAGTTGAGCGAACTGCCTCTCGAAGAACGCGCCAAGACCAATTTCGATCATCCCGACGCGTTGGAGTGGGAAATACTGAGCCGGCACCTGGCGGCGATGGCAAGCGGGAAGGCCTTTGACGAGCCTGTGTATTCGTTCGCGCACCACACGCGGACGGGCGAAACGAGACGGATCGAACCGGCCGAGTTTATGATCGTCGAAGGGCTGTTCGTACTATATTGGCCCGAATTGCGGTCCCTGCTCGAAACGAAGATCTACGTGCGAACCGACCTGGACGTTTGCTTCCGCCGGCGGCTTGCGCGCGACGTCGCCGAGCGCGGCAGGACTCCGGAATCGGTCTACGCAATGTACGAACGGACGGTCCGCCCCGGCGCGGAGGCGTTCGTGTGCCCCACGGCGGAGCACGCGGATCTCATCGTATCCGGCGAGGAGCCTTTCGAACAAACCGTGCCGGCCGCGCTGGCTGTGATTCGGAAGGCAGCAGCTGCCACAGGCGTTAGGTAGAAGGCTACTTCGTCAGGCGGTTGATCAAGAGCCCCGCCGCGAAAGTGATGCCGAACCATCCACCCACATTAAGAATGAAGCCGACCGGCGGCGCCGCGGCTACGATGCGCGGACCCGCCCACAGCGCGCCGGCGCCAATCACAGCCAGCAGGACAGGCTGCCGTATCGGATTAGCAGAACCGGCGTTTGCTTTGGGGCGGACTCCGGTGACAAAATCATAGCCGCAATCGCAATCGGATGAGACCGGCGGGGAAATCAAGCCGCATTTTGGGCACTCCATTAAGGCGCCTCCGCTGCTGCTGAAAATTCGGGTCCGAAGATCTGTTTTACCACCAGCGCGCCCTCGCCGGTAAGCCCCGGCGCCGGTTAGCGCCCAGCCGCGATGTAGCCTCCGCGCGCCGCAACGCGCAAACGCCCGGAAGCCGCGGGCGCGACAACCTCCACCTTCAGCTTGTGGAAACGGTCCTTCGTATCCTGCGACGCTGCCGGGGAAAAACCCAGCAGGTAGCCGGCCCGGAGTTGCTGCGCGATTGCGGCAACGCCATCCGGGATTCGGTCGGAGGCGATCACTACTGCCCGTCCTCCCGTCTGCTCCACCAGGAACCGTATCGCGGGGACGCCCTGGGCCTGCTCTTCCCTCGGAATGAAGCGAAACCTGTCCTCCTGCGCCACGACGAGTACGGCATACAGTGCGACGCCCGCATCGCGCACCACATTCACGATCTCTGGCTGCGAATAGAGGCTGTTATTGTCCCCGCCATCGGTGATCAGCACCAGTGCCTTCGCGGGATTCTGCGAATACTGGATCTCATGGATCGCGAGCAACAGTGCGTCCAATAGCGCAGTTTGGCCCCTCGGCGAAGCGTAGATGAGTTGCGAGAAGTCGGTGGGCCGGCGAGTCAACGGCATGCGCACCTGCGGTTTGTCCTGAAACGTGATCAATAAGAACTCGTCTTCAGGATTCCGGGATCGCCACAACGGCCCGAGGTGCGCCAGAGGCCGGGAGGAGAGCATGCTTCCGCTCAGGTCAGCCACCACGCCCAACGTCAGAGGCGCATCCCCTGTCTGAAAGAACTCGACCTTCTGTTCGTTTCCCCCATCGAATATGCGAAAGTTCACTTTCGTCAGCCCGGAAACGGTGTGGTTCGACTTGTCGAATACCGTCACCCGTATGAGTATCGGCGGAATTCCGCGGTCAGGCGCTGCCGCATCCTGAGCGGCCGCAAGCAGATTCAAAGCGGGCAGCGCCGCGATTGCGAACCAACGAGCGCGCATGCGTTCCAGAGTATTGTAGCGAGTACGTCGGCCCGCGGCTACGCCCGGCTATTGCCCAGGAGCGTAGTAGCCGCGGCGCCAAGTGGCTTTCAGTCTTGGCACGCCCTTGGGAGGTTCCAGTTTCACTTGCAGCGAGTGATACTTCCCGTCGTGCCTTGAGTCCGCCGCGCTGAAACCGAGAATGTAGCGATTGCGCAATTCGAGGCCGATCTTGCCCGCGATGTCGGCCAACTCGCTTGGCGCCGCCGTAAACAGACGGCCACCCGTCTGCTCGGCGATCTCTTCCAGAAGTGCGGGGCCGGCCAGTTCCTCCGGAGACGCCGCCCCGCCATAGACGCCGATCGCATAGATCAGGGCGTCGCTCTCGCGCACCAACTCCCTGACTTCGTTTTCGTTATAGCGGCTGGCGTTGTCGCCGCCGTCGGAGATGATTAGCAGCGCCGTGCTCGACGCAGTGGATTTCTTCAGTTCATGCAGGCTCAAGACGATTGCGTCGAGCAGCGCGGTGCGGCCTTTGGCCTGGGTAAACGCAAGCCGGTTAGAGATCTCCTCCACGTCACGCGTCAGAGGAGCCGCCACCTTGGGTCCGTTGTTGAACTCCACCAGAAAGAACTCGTCTTCGGGGTTAGCGGTTTTGAAGAACTCGGCAGCCGCCCGGCGGGCCATATGCAATTTGTCCGCCATGCTGCCGCTGGTGTCAAACACCAGACCGACGGCGATCGGCGCATCCTCCATGGAAAAGACAGTCAGAGTCTGCTCGACGTCGCCATCGAAGACGCGGAAGTGCTGTTTTTCCAACCCGGTCACGGGCCGGTTCATCGCGTCGGCGACACTCACGGGAACCAGGACCGTGGAGGAATCTACCCGGAGCGTGGCGCGGGGAACTTCGCCTTCCCGTGCTGAACCGGGTGGCATTGAGCGCTCGGCAACTCCTACCTGCGCCGCGACAGGCATGACGGAGCCCGCCAGGACCAATGCCCAAGAAACTATGGGCAGCGCCTGCATCGCTTTCCCCTCGGAGGCATTGTACTTCGGGTGCGCGAGAACGGAACCCTATCTTTGTCCACGGGCGATGGAGGACTGGGAAATCATGTACAATGTTGTTTTAGCGGAGGTGGGTCTTCTCGAGTAGTTTCCCGAACTCCGGTTCCTCAGTAATTCGACCAGCTTTCCACGCCCTTTTTTCGATCTTCTTCCCCGACGATTGCCGTATATGCAGCCGGCCTCTGACCGAGGCGTCGCGTATTCCGGTTTGCAGATCATGCCTGACCACCCCCGAACCGCTCGATGCGGAATTCTTCTGCGTCAGTTGCCGGACTCCTTTTCAAAACGCTTTCCCGTTGGATTCCGAAGGGCGTTGCGCTCTGTGCCGCAGCGGCCTCCGCGGCTTTGACGCCGCGTACTGCTTTGGGGCCTACGAGGGCGTGTTGCGCGACCTGATTCACCTATTCAAGTATGCGGGCGTCAAGACGCTGGCTCGGCCTTTGGGCGATCTGCTGTCGGCGGCGTTGCCGCGCGGCGAACGGTTCGATGCCATTGCGGCGGTCCCCATGCACTGGATGCGACGCTGGCGGCGGGGCTATAACCAGTCGGAGTTATTGGCGGCGGATCTCTCGCGCCGGTGCGGGATTCCGGTGACCGCCTGCCTTGTACGCGGCCGCGTTACGGCAGCGCAGGCCGGGCTCAGCAATACGCGCCGCCGCCGGAATGTAGCAGGCGCGTTCCGTGTTCCGCCGCGCCGCGCCGGGAGCGTTGCAGGCAAGAGGATTCTGTTGATTGACGACGTCATGACGACCGGGTCGACCGCGTCGGCATGCGCCCAAGCCCTGAAGCGGGCTGGGGCGGAACGCGTAGCGCTGCTGACAGCGGCGCGCGTTGACCGCCGGAGTTCGATTTTGCGCCCGGCGGAGTACTCCACCATGGGGGGATCCGGTTGAAGATGCTCAGCGAACGATTACAGAAGCCCGTACTCGTATTGAACGCCAGCTACGAGCCCATCAACATCTGTGCGGCGCGCCGCGCCTTGGTGCTCGTTTTGAAGGGAGTGGCATCAGCCGAAGAGGAGTCTGCGGCCGCGGTGCATTCCGCGCGCGCGGCGCTTCGGCTGCCTTCCGTAATCCGGCTGCTCGAATACCGGCGTATTCCCCACCAGACCAGGGCCTTATCGCGCAAGAACATTCTGATGCGCGACCGCTACACCTGCCAGTACTGCCACCGCATTCTGCCTTCGGGAGAATTGACGCTGGACCACGTGGTTCCGCGCTCGCGCGCCGGTGAATCGGCGTGGGAGAACCTGGTAGCGTGCTGCCATTCGTGCAACAACCGCAAAGGGAGCCATACGCCAGAAGAGGCGGGCATGAAGTTGGCCCGTCAGCCCAAGCCTTTCAGCCTTCACACCAGCCGTCACCTGATGCGCATGCTGGGCCGGGCCGACGCACAGTGGCGTAAGTATCTGTTCTATTGATTCTTTGACAATCCGGCTTGGTGGCGGCTCCCAGTGCAGGCAGCAGAGGAAGTAGCTCGCTGCGGCGCCAGCGTTACGTAGGTTTTGGCGCTTCACCCTCCCTCACGGTCGGGCCTCGGAAAGAGCGGGAGCGTTACCCGCCGACGGGGCGCGAACCCTTCCCCGAAGCGCGTTCTCTCCGCTTCCGGGGTACCCACCGCAGTTTGTGGGTCGCTCTCAGATTTTGACTTTGAGCAGCTTAAGCCTTCTCTGCACTTCGCTCCGCGGCGATATACCCACCGCATCTGTGTGTGATCTCCGCGTCAAAGGAAGGCCGCTGGCTGTCACGCAAACGCTCGGCCGGGATATTTCGCGCCGCCTTCGGCTTTTGCCCGCAGAGATGGTTCAGGCACTGCTCCCTAGCCAGTCGCGCCTCTGATCGGAATCGCGTCACGGTCCGGCGCGGCGGGCGCCGAACCGTGATTTGGGCTACGCGGAGCCGACCATCTCGCGCATTTGATGGACAAGGCCGCGCAAGGTTTCGGCGTGGCCGGTCAATTCGGCTCCGGCTGAGGCGCTTTGCTGCGCGCCCGCCGCGTTCTTCTGCGTCACTTGCTCCATTTGCACGACGGCGCGCTGGATTTGATCCATGCCGTGGGCCTGTTCCTGGCTGCCCTGATTCACCTGATCCACCAGCGCTTTGATGCGCGCGGAACTTTCCGTCATGGCCCGAACCGCTCCCGCCATTTGGTCCAGACGCGCATTGCCGTCCTTCGATGTCTCGATCGATTCCTCGATCAACGCCGCGGTGTCGCGGGCCGCCTGGGCGCATCGTTGCGCCAGATTGCGAACTTCGTCCGCCACAACGGCAAACCCCAAGCCGGCTTCTCCGGCGCGGGCGGCCTCCACCGCTGCGTTGAGGGCCAGGATATTGGTCTGGAATGCAATCTCGTCGATTACCTTGATGATGCGCGCAATCTTGTTGCTCGAGGCATCGATCTCCTTCATCTTGTCAACCATGCGACTGAGCGTCTGGTTGACCTGCGCCGCGCCGTTTTCGGATTGCTGCATCAAACCGGCCACTTCCAGAGCGTGGTCGGCGTTCTTGCGCGTAATGGAGGTGATTTCCTCGGTGGACGCCGAAGTCTCCTGAAGCGAAGCCGCCTGTTCGGAAGCACCCTGGGCTACCGACTGGCCCGCTGACGATACCTGCGACGCGGCGCTGGCCACCTGCTCGGCGCCGTCCGCCATATTCGCCGCCAGCCCTCGAAGTTCCCGGTTGGCCCGACTGACCAACCAGAGCACTCCCGCTCCCGCCAGCGCAGCCAGCAAAGAGAACCCGATCACCAGCCCATTCATTCTCGCCGTCTTCGCCGCGGCGTCGGAAGATGCAAGCGCCAGCTTCCGGCTTTGGCCTTCCACTACCAGGTTGGCCTGCTTGGAAATTTCCTCTAACCGCGGCTGGGCGCGCTGCGAGAACGCGGTCAGCGCCGCGTCCATCTGCTGGTTGGCGATGGCCCGGCGTTGTTCGTCATGCGCCTGCCTCACCAAATCTTCCTGCTGCGACAGCACCTCCGCCTGGGAGCGAACATCCGTGGTTTCGGCAATCGCGCGAAACTCGGTGAGCGCCTTGGTCAAACCGTCCGCCGCGCTCAGAAAACGGCGGTGGAACTCGTCGGCGCCCGCCAGATCGCCCAGCATCGACGCCAGGACCCCCGCGCGTTCGTTGTTTGCCATTTCGGCCGCCGCCGCTTTCGCCACGCCCGCCAGATACTGCTGGCGGGCGTCCAGGTTCACGGCCCTGCTCAGCGCGGTGTTCAAATCCCGCGTGATGAAGAATGCGCAGGCGCCCAGCACCAGCACGAACGTCATCATGACTCCAAAACCGCCGAATAGCTTCTTCCCCAAACTCATTTGCATCTCCCCGCCTGACAGGCGACTTTCCCTTACTTCACAAATTTGAAGGTTACCGGCGCAACCACCCGTACCGGTTTCCCGTCCGCCAACGCGGGACGGAACTTCCACCTCATCAGCGCCTCGGCGCCGGCCCTGGTCAGCACCGGATTGCCGCTGACTATGTTCACCTTCTCCACGGAGCCGCTTTCTCCCACGACGGCCTCTAACTCCACCACGCCGGAAATGTTCAACTGCTTGGCCAGATCGGGATAGAAGGGCTCAACCTTCGTAACGACGGCGCTCGACGCCTCCGCCGCGGTGAGTTTCTTATCCTGGCAAAACCCCACCGTTGCCAGAGCCAACACGCAGAATAGTAAACGTTTCATCGATATTCCTGAGCCTCCTTGGGTCTCGTTTCACTCATCGGTAAAAAGGGGCGAAAACATTAGGAATAGGCGCGGGATCGCACCACCGGCGCCGCAAGATGTGCGGGGCGGCACCAACCGGGGGTTTGAGTCCTTGTTTTCCGGAAATCCGGGGCCGCACAATGAAGACTCTGAACATGGGTAACGTCTCTCCCTTGCGACCCGCGACAATACTCGTCGTGGACGATCAGGAAATGGTACGCGTAACCATCGCAGCCATGCTGTCGCGCCTGGGGTTCCGCGTCCGAAGCACCGGAAGTTCCCATGACGCGCTGCACATGGCGCGGTGGCTCGCCGGCCCCATCGACCTCCTCCTCTCGGACGTATTGCTGCCCGATATCAACGGCCCCGATCTGGCCGACGCGTTCGTGGCGCTGCGGCCCGAGTGCCGCGTGCTGTTTGTCGCGGGATACTCCGGCCACCCGCTGGTCACCGAGCGGATCCTCCCCCGCGGCGACGCGTTCCTCGCCAAGCCGTTCCTTCCGCACGACCTGGAGGAGAAGGTGCGCGAAGCTCTGGCGATGCCGCGGCGGGAACGTGTGCTCCACGCCGGCTGCTGACCCCAAGGCTCAGCGCAAACGATTGTTTCCATTGGGCAAATTCCCTCGCAGCCGCCTATAATCGAGGAATAGGGCTCGCCTATGCGAAAACGCCTGGTTTACGGCTCCGCGATCGTGCTGCTGGCGCTCTCGGTATTGTTCGTCGCCTGGCAGGGCTCCTTCCATCTGCGCAGTTTCGGCCCATCCAATCCGCAGGAAACGCTGATCTTCTGGGCCATCTCTATCCTGAATTTCGCCCTGATGGTGGCTCTGGGATGGGTGCTCACGCGCACCGCGATCAAGCTCTACGTGGACCGGCAGGCCAACCGGGAAGGCTCGCGCATCCGTACCAAGCTGGTGCTGGGCGGCCTCGCCCTGAGCATTGTTCCCGTGTTCTGCCTGGTGCTGTTCGGCGTGGAAGTGCTCAACGTAAACATGAAGGCCTGGTTCACCAAACCTGCCGAAGAGCAACTCCGCATTCTGAACAGCTTCGCCTCCCAGCTAAGGAAGGATACGCAGGACAAAACCGAGGCGAGGGCGGCCCTATTGGCGATGGAACCCGAGGCGCGGGGGTTGCTCACGGCGGGAACGGCGTCGCCCGGATTTCTGGAACGTTTCTGCAAGGAGCAGGGCCTGGTGGCGGCGGCCGTATACGGCCCCTCCGGATTCCGCCCGGTGGCCTCGTGGACCGGGACGGTCCCCGCCAAGGAATCCATCGTCGTCGCGCGCCGGCCGGTCCAGTTGGAGGGCAAGAGCATCGGCTTCGCGGAGGTAGCCGCGCAGGAGCCGCTCGATATCGCCCAGGCCCGTGCGGAGATGGACCGCCAGTACCAGGAGCAAGGCGTCCTCTACGAAAACCGCAAGACCATCCGCTTCAATTACATGATGCTGATGGGGCTGATTACGCTGTTTGTGCTATCGGTGGCCACCTGGCTCGCCCTCTTCCTGGCCAAGCAAATCAGCGTGCCGATCACGGCGCTGCTTGAAGCCGCGCGGGAAGTCAGCCGGGGCAACCTCTCGCACCGGCTCGACGTGAAAGCCACCGACGAACTGGGCGCGCTGGTCCGCAGCTTCAACAGCATGACCGAGGAACTGGAGACCGGAAGCCGCGAGTTGGACAGGCGGCGGCGATTCACCGAAGCCATCCTGGAGAGCATACCAAGCGGCGTCATCTCGATCGGCCCCGACGGCTCGATCCTGCGCGTGAACCGCGCGCTCGACAAGATTTTCCCGCCGGAGCGGGCACAGGCGGCCACGCGCCTCGAAGACCTCTTCTCGCGCGACGACGCCGCTCGCATCAAGCACCTCATGAAGCGCGCCCGCCGCGCCGGGTCGGCGTCCACCGCCATGGAACTGCGCGCCGGCGGACGCAAGCTCCAAATCGAAGTCACGGTCTCCTCGCTTGAAGAGAACATCCCTTCGGGTTTCGTGGTGGTTCTTGAAGATGCCACCGAGTTATTGCGCGCGCAGAAGGCCGAGGCCTGGCACGAAGTGGCGCGCCGGGTAGCGCACGAAATCAAGAACCCCCTTACGCCGATTTCGCTTTCGGCCGAGCGCATCGAGCGGCAGATGGAGAAACTCGCGCTCCCCGAACAGACCGCCCGCATCGTGAGGGATTGCACGGGAACCATCGCGCAATCTGTGGAGTCGGTGAAAACGCTGGTGGACGAGTTTTCGCAGTACGCCCGGTTCCCCTCGGCGCTGCCGGTCCCGTCGGATCTGAACGAGGTGGTTCAGGAAGCGCTGGCCATCTTCCACGGCCGCCTGGACGCGGTATCCATGAGCGCCGACCTGGCGCCCGGATTGCCGCCCGTTAATCTCGACCGCGAGCAGTTCCGCCGCGTGATCGTCAATCTGGTGGACAACGCCGCCGAAGCTATGCAGGACGCACTGGTGAAGCAGTTGCACATCGCCACACGGCTCGGCCCGGGCGGCGAAACCGTGGAATTGATCGTAGCCGATACCGGGTGCGGCATCGGCCCTGAAGACAAGGAGAAGCTCTTCCTGCCCTACTTTTCGACAAAGAACCGCGGCACCGGCCTGGGGCTTGCCATAGCCAGCCACATCGTCGCGGAGCACGGCGCGCACATCCGCGTGGAGGATAACCGGCCCGTAGGCGCGCGGTTCACGGTGGATCTACCCACCATCTCGGAGGCGGACCCCGGCGAACCCGGCCAGCCCGCGGCTTCCCCCGCGGCGGTGATCCTATGAGGGCACGCCGCATCCTGGTAGTGGACGACGAACCGGGCATTCGCCAATCGCTCAGCGGTGCGCTCGAGGACGAAGGCTACGACACCGCCTCGGCCGAAAGCGGCGAGGCCTGCCTGGCCGCCCTTCCCGGAGGCTTCGAACTAATTCTGCTCGACGTGTGGCTTCCCGGAATAGACGGCATGGAGACGCTCGCCCGCATTCAGGAAATCCCGTTCGCCGAACGCCCCGTGGTGGTCATGATTTCCGGCCACGGCAGCATCGAGGCGGCCGTGAAGGCGACCAAACTCGGCGCCTTCGATTTCCTCGAAAAGCCGCTGTCTCTTAATAAGGTCTCGGTGGTGGTGAAGAACGCTCTGGACCACCTCCAGCTGAGCCTCGAAAACAGCCGCCTCAAGGGCGACACCGGCTCGCGGCATCGCATCATCGGGGAAAGCGTCTCGATGAAGGCGCTGCGCCAGCAAATGGGGCTGATGGCCGGCACCAACGGACGCGTGCTGATATTCGGCGAAAGCGGCGTGGGCAAGGAACTCGTGGCCCACGCGCTTCACGCCATGAGCCCGCGCGCCGCCGAGCCTTTCGTGGAGGTGAACTGCGCGGCCATTCCCGAAGAGCTGATCGAAAGCGAACTGTTCGGCCACCTGAAGGGCAGTTTCCCCGGCGCGCTCGATGACAAGACGGGCAAGTTCCGCAAGGCCGACGGCGGTTCGCTTTTCCTCGACGAAGTAGGCGACATGAGCCTGCGCACCCAGGCCAAAGTGCTGCGCGTTCTCGAAGAGCAGCGCTTCGAGCCGGTAGGCGCCGCCGAATCGGCGCAGGTGGACGTGCGCGTGATCGCTTCCACCAACAAGAACCTGGATGACGAAATCGAGCGAGGCAACTTCCGCGAGGACCTGTTCTACCGCCTGAACGTAATCCCATTCTTCGTTCCGCCCTTGCGCGAGCGCCTGGAAGACATTCCGCTGCTGGCCGACCATTTCCTGCGCGAGTTCACCACCGCGTACGGCCGCAAGCCCAAGGAACTCACGCCCGAGGCCTATGCCCTGCTGGCCGAATATCGTTGGCCGGGCAACGTCAGGGAATTGAAGAACCTGATCGAGCGGATCGTGATTATGAACCCGCAGGTCCGCGTGGACGCGCGCCATATCCCGCTGCACCCCTCGCGCCGCCCGCCGGAGCGGACCGCCGAGCGTTTCGGCAGCCTCCAGGAAGTGCGCGAAGCCGCCGAGCGGGAGTACATCCTCAAGAAGTTGGAGGAGACCAGCGGCAACGTCACGCGCACCGCCGAAATCCTGGGCCTGGAGCGCAGCCACCTCTACCGCAAGATGAAGGCCTTGGGCATAGGGCCAAAAGAACAGACGCCGTAGCCCCGCAAATCGCCCCGAGCCCGCGCCCCGCCCCAGGTGGCGCAGGCCTTCAGCCTGCAGTCGCGGACTCTCCAGTCCGCGATGCCGAGCCCCGCTCGGCTGCTCCCGGCAGGCCGATAGCCCCGATAGCCCACGCCGTTTGATCCCCGCCTCCACGCCGTTGCCGGCAGGAACTAGTGGCGTCGCGCCATCATGCCGGCCGGCGAAGCGGCGGCGTCACGGCGTATTCTACCGACATGGGATTCGCCATGCGCTTCGAAGCGTCGAGAATCTCGAAGCTCACCATGTTGCCGTCGCCGTCGTAATCCAGGATGACGCCGGGCTTATCCTGATCGCTTTCCGCAACCGGCGCGTCGCTCAGCAGCACGCTGAGGACGTCCACTTCGGGGTCATAGGCTACCTTCATTCGGCACTCCAGTACTTCTCAATCTTGCTAGTCCGGTAAGCCGTGATAATCGCAGGCGGATGTTCGTCTTCCGCCACCACGACTCGCAACAGATACATTTTCCCATCTTCGAACCGTAACCGCGACTGGCGAATCGAGCGGCCCGCCTTAGATTCGTCGGCAAGACGTTGTAGCTCCGTACATCCCCCCGAGCCCGCGCCCCACCCCAGGTGGCGCAGGACTTCAGCCTGCAGTCGCGGACTCTCCAGTCCGCGATGCCGAGCCCCGCTCGGCTGCTGCCGTTTCACCCCACGCCCCCCGCACGGGAGACGGGAATTCCGATCAAAACGTCCCGTCCCCGGTTTGTCTGGCTCTGTCTTCCCTATGGCGGCGGGCACAGTTATCCGATACAGTAGGCTTTCTCCCTATGCGCCTTAGCCGCCATTTCTCACCAATTTATGGCAAAAGGCCGTCTTTCATGGCATAACTGAGTTTCCACACAGCAGTTAACGCCAAAGAGAGAACGGCCTTTGCTATGACAGAGTGTAGCCA
>CAIYHG010000147.1 GCA_903925975.1 uncultured Acidobacteriia bacterium
AGATGCTGACCGCCAAGGGCATCCTGGTCAAGGTCAATTCGGTGATGATCCCCGGTATCAACGACGCCCACCTGGCGGAGGTGAACCGGGCGGTGAAGTCGCGCGGCGCCTTCCTCCACAACATCATGCCGCTGATCTCCGATCCGGCCCACGGCACCCATTACGGCCTCACCGGCCAGCGCGGCCCGACTTCGCAGGAGCTGAAGGAATTGCAGGACAGTTGCGAGGGCAGCATGAATCTGATGCGCCACTGCCGCCAGTGCCGCGCCGATGCTGTGGGGCTGTTGGGCGAGGACAGAGGCGCGGAATTCAGCACCGACAAGATCGCGGCGATGGACGTGGCTTACGACCCCGAGCCGCGCCAGGCTTACCGGGACTACGTCGAGCGCGAACGCCGCGACCAGGAGGCAGCGCGCGCGTCCGAACTCGCCGCCATGACCGGCCAGGCAGGCGGCGCCAAGGTACAGGTTGCCGTCACCACCAAGGGCGGCGGACGCATCAACCAGCACTTCGGCCATGCCAGCGAGTTCCAGATTTACGAGTTGAGCGGCGCGGGCGCCAAGTTCGTCGGCCACCGCAAAGTGGAACATTATTGCCAGGGCGGTTGGGGCGAGGAAGACATCCTGGAGGACGTGACCGCCGCGATCAAGGACTGCGCTGCGGTGTTCACTTCCAAGATTGGCCTATGCCCGCGCAAGGATCTGGCCACGGCCGGAATCGAAGTAGTGGACGGTTACGCCCACGAGTACATCGAGTCGTCACTGATCGCCTGGTTCCGGCAGCGTATGGAAACGGCGCAGCCGGCGGCAGCGACCGCAGCGTAACGAATTATATTATCCAAAGGAGAAAACCATGCCTTACAAGATCATCTCTTCCACCTGCACCGCCTGTACTGCCTGCGAGCCGGTTTGCCCGAATGTCGCGATCAAGGAGAAGAACGGCACCTACATCATCGAATCGAAGAAATGTACCGAATGCGAGGGCGAAGACCCGCAATGCGTCGAGGTCTGTCCGGTGGACGGCTGCGTGGTGGTGGACAAGAGCTTGCCGCGCTACGCGCTCTGAGGAGAACGGCATGAACGTCAAGATCGCACTGACTGCGGAAAATTTCATTCGCCGCATGATCCGCTTCAACGGCGGTTCCGGATCCGGATTCAGGCTGGTGCTGAAGCCCGGCGGATGCTCCGGAATGGACTATGACTTTTCCGTGGAAAAAGAGCCGCTGCCCGGCGACACCGTGGTGATGCACGACGATATCCGCCTGTTCGTGCCGGAAGCATCGGTTCCCCTGCTGGACGGCGTTATCATCGGCTTCGAGGAAAGCATGACCCAGACCCGTCTGGTGTTCGTGAACCCGAACATGCCCCAGTCCTGCGGCGGGGTGTGCGGCAGTTCCGCCGCCGCGGCCAATGTGATAAGCCTGGTGCGCAAGCCGGCCTAACCATGAAAATCAGCCGCGACAGCGATGTAATCGAAATCGACGGGCCGCCTCAGTTCGAGTACGGCCAGAAGGTGCGTTCGCTGATGAATGTCCGCAACGACGGCACTTTCCCCGGCAGGGAGATCGGCGACGTGCTTGTGAAAAAGGGGGAAGTGGGTTACGTGACGAGCATCGGCACCTTCCTCCAGCAGTTCTACATCTACGGCGTGGATTTCTACGAGCGTGGACATATCGTCGGCATGAAGGCGCGGGAGCTGGATACGGCGGAGACGGAAAGCATTTTGGAGTAACACCAATGAAAGTCATGATCCGCAAAGACTCAACCGGTACGCTGACCGCCTACATCGCGAAAAAGGATCTGGAAGAGCCCATCGTTTCGATGGAAAAGCCGGAGATGTGGGGCGGCGTGGTGACGCTGG
>CAIYHG010000148.1 GCA_903925975.1 uncultured Acidobacteriia bacterium
AGCTGCTTTGCCTTCGCGCCCCTCGAATCGCTCAATTCCTTGAGTTCTTTGGCGTTCATGTTTTTCGGTTGTTTTACTTGGAGCGGTACAACAAAGCCTCCCGCTGCCGCTGCTCCCAATCGGCATCGTGAGAAGTGATTTGGCGGACCTCGGTGAGCTTCGCCGCCACTGCCGCCGCAATGGCCTCAACATCCGCGCCCCCGAATGCGCTGCGCAGGGAAACGGTCAGTTCGGAATCGGGGTAAGCCGGAAAGGCGACCGGGTTGACCGTGTAGAGGCGCGCATCAGTGACCGTGCGCACATCCTGGTTGCCGCGCTTTTCCCATTTGTCACCGCCTTCCCGCACAGAGAACTCGAACGAGGCGCCGCGGATGATTTTCCGCTCCACCAGCGTCATCAGCCCGCGGGCAGCCGGGGTGTCGGGAACCAGTGCCCGCCAGTGCAGGCCATCGGCCTCGCTCGTTGCGGTGAGATTTTCCCCAATCAGCGCAAACGCGGCCAGCGGGTCGTCGGTATGACCCGCGAACCCCATAATGTCCTTGTCCTCCGCCAAAGAGCGTTTGAATGCGTCCGGCGCGATCTGCTCGACGAACGCCTTTCCGCTGTTCAGCGACCAATCGCGGATTTGTGCGCTGTCGGAATTGTAGGGAATCAGCCCATCAATGGCCCCGATGTAGCCGATCTTCTTTTCGTCTTCGGTGGCCGCCCGAAATTGGATTCCCCTGCGCGCCCGCGCTTCCCTTAAATTGCTCATTCATTGGTTCCTTTCCCGCTTTTCGCGGTTGGTTCGGCTTCGGGCGGGCCATCCTCGCCCACGCCGGGTGTCGGCTGCTTGCCGTCCGCGATTTTCATGTTCGTCGGAACGTAGAACAGGTCGCCCTCCGGCCCCTCGATGGCCGGAATGTGAAGCTGGCGGCGGATTTCGTTGCTGGAGGTGGCCCCCACGCCCCAGAGCGTCTTCAGATAGTTCGCCTGATCCGCCACCGAGCCGCGCAGAAGCTCCCCGAAGTCGAATTTCAGGAAAAGCCCCTCCTTGCGCTCCGCCGTCGTGAGGAGCACGGCGTTCATTTCCTGCTCCCAATTGGTTGCGTGTGGCTGAAGCGTGAAGGAGACGAATCCGCGAATCAGTTGCTCAATGCCGGTGCCCCAGGATGAGGTTTTGTCGGTGTCGCCGATCAAAACGCAGGGGATGCGGAACCACCCGGCGATTTCCTCCTTCTCAAACTTCCGATTGAGCAGCAGTTCCGCATCCTGGTTGGTGAAACCCGCATTCACCCAATCCATGCCACCAAAAAGTAGCGGCGTGCGGCCCGCGTTCTGCGCGCCAGCCTGCTGTTGCTGCCACGCCAGAAGGAACTCGTTCGCCTTGTCCTTGTTCATCGTGG
This sequence comes from uncultured Acidobacteriia bacterium, assembly GCA_903925975.1. Taxonomy (GTDB): domain Bacteria; phylum Acidobacteriota; class Terriglobia; order Bryobacterales; family Bryobacteraceae; genus BOG-224. Next base: position 1,386 of record CAIYHG010000148.1, read on the forward strand.
CTGGACCCTTCAGCACACCGGGCTGCCGGTTGCCGTTGTTGAAGGTCCGCGCCGTGAACTCCTGCATCGAAATGCTCAGTCCGAGCGATTCCCGCAGCGCGCGAATGGGAGAAATACCGAAAAAGCCGTCCGTCGAGAGACCGCGAAGGTGCAAAACCTCATGCGGCATCAGCCGCTCGCTCTTGTAGTTGTAAACCATCATCCCG
>CAIYHG010000149.1 GCA_903925975.1 uncultured Acidobacteriia bacterium
AGCCCGCCTCCCGACAAATGCAGAACCTCGCTCGCTCCAGTTGGCAGCCCAATTAGCCGCCGAATCCCCGAGCAATCGCAGAAACGCTGGTGCATGCCGCCGCTCGGCTGAGTTCCCTCGCGCTTACGGACGGATTACGGTCCGTGCGAGGCTTCACCAACCGTCCCGGCCGGCACGATTCGCGTGGTACAAATTGCGTATGCCGTCTTTTCGCGTGGAGACGCCCCATAACCCATATTCCGTAGTCGTCCAGCGCGGCGTCGGCGGACGCTTGGCGGAGAATCTTCCGCGGGCCGAGCGCAAAGTGTTCGTGGTTTCCACGAAGGACGTATGGGCATGCCAGGGCGGCTATTTCACGGAGGGCATGGCTGGGGCTGCGTTCGAACACATCTGGCTGCCCAGCGGCGAAGACCATAAACGCCTGGAGTTCATTGAGAGCGCCGCGGAACAAATGGTGCGCCTCGGCGGGGACCGTTCCAGCCTGATCGTGGCGTTCGGCGGCGGCATCGTGACCGATATGGCGGGCTTCCTCGCTGCCGTCTTCATGCGCGGAATCCCCGTAGTGCACGTTCCCACAACGTTGCTGGCGCAGGTGGATGCGGCGATAGGCGGCAAGACCGGCGTCAATCTGACGGTGGGCAAGAACCTGATCGGCAGCTTTCACCAGCCGCTAGGCGTTTACATTGACCCCGCTTTCCTTGGCACTCTTCCCGAACGCGAATACCGCGCGGGCCTGTTTGAGGCGCTGAAGGCAGGCGCCATCCGGAGCGCCGAGCTGTTCCATTTCTTCGTTGAGAATCGCGAAGCGATACTGGCGCGGGAAGCCGGCGCCGTGGATCGCGTGATCGCCGAAGCCGTGCGCATTAAGGCCGAGGTGGTTTCGCTCGATGAATTGGAATCCGATCTCCGCCGCATCCTCAACTTCGGACATACGTTCGGACACGCGCTCGAAGCGGAGACGGACTATGCGCGCCTGCTTCACGGCGAAGCGGTGAGTTTCGGAATGCGCGCGGCAACTCGGCTGGCCGAAATTACCGGCTGCATTTCAGGCGCCGACGCGGCGTTGATGCTCGGAACCATTGAGGCCTACGGACCCATTCCGGCCCTTGACGGCGTCTCGGCGGAGAACCTGCTGGCGCGCCTGGCGCACGACAAGAAGACGGTGCGGGGCAACGTGCATTTCGTGCTGCCCTGTGGCATCGGCGAGGCGCGGGTAGTCTCGGGGCTCGAGCCGGCCGCCGTGCTCGAAGCCATTCGGTTCGCTCTGGCATGAAGGGCACTACTCCACTCGGCGCCGCCGGCGAGAAAGAGACCGCGCTGTGGGTGCGGCAGATGTTCTCGCGCGTGGCCCACCGTTATGACCTGGCGAACCACCTGCTTTCGTTCAATATTGACAGGGGCTGGCGCTCACGCGTGGTGCGGCGCGCCGCCGCCGCGCTCGGGCGGCCCGACGCGCGCGTGCTGGATATTTGCTGCGGAACCGGCGACCTGACGCTGGCCCTGGCGGCGAACCGCCCCGCAAACGCCGCCCCCATTCTCGGTTCCGATTTCTGCCATCCGATGCTCACGGCGGCCGGCGCGAAGATCGCGCGCGGGCATGCGCGGGCGGCGCTGTTCGAAGCCGACGCGCTGAACCTGCCGATCGCTTCCGGCTCTCTCGACGCCCTCACCGTGGCGTTTGGCTTCCGCAACCTGGCCAATTACGATGCGGGCCTCCGCGAAATGCGGCGCGTCCTGCGGCCCGGGGGCATGGCGATCATTCTGGAATTCTCGCAGCCGCCCAACCGCGCCTTCGCGGCCCTGTACAGTTTCTACTCGCGGCGGATATTGCCCTGGATCGGCGGCGCGATTTCCGGTTCCCGCGAGGCATACGCCTACCTGCCCGAATCCGTGCGGAAGTTTCCCGGTCCCGAGGAACTGGCCAATCGCATGCGCGCGGCGGGCTTCGCGAACGCGAGTTTCGAGCGATTGACCGGCGGGATTGTGGCCCTACACGTGGGCAGCTAGGCGGGGTCCGCTCCCGCGCGCTTCAGGGCCGATTCCAGTTCCTCTTTCCCCATATCCGTGCTGACGAACAGCTCCTGCCGCGCCCCGGCGCTCAAGGCAATCGCTTTCCATCCGTTCTGCGTCGGAACGGTCACCCGAGCCCGCACGCGTCCCTTAGCGTCGCGAACAGGCTTGATCACGCCCGGGATTACGGACCGGATGTGTGGGTTCGCCGCGAGGAGTTCTTCCAGAATCTCCCGAACGCCGTCGATAATGCTGTGCTCGATCTTGAGCCTGTCCTTGGCCGTACGCAGACGCATCTATCCCCAACCTCCGCCGCCCCGCAGCGGCACGAAACGGCACAGCGCGGCCGTTCGCGAAACAATCGCCCCATCGCGCTTCGCCACAACAAGCAGCTCCTGATCGCTCAACGGGCCCACCGGGATTACCAGCCGGCCCGGGTCCTTGAGTTGGTCAAGCAACTGCGGCGGAAGTTCGGGCGCGCCGGCCGCCACTGAAATGGCATCGTAGGGCGCCAGTTCCGAATAGCCCAGAGAGGCATCGCCGGTGATGACCACGGCGTTTTCGCAGCAGCCCAGGCGGCTCAAATTCTCACCAGCGGATTCCGCCAACCCGGGAACGATTTCGACCGCGATCACGCGCGCGGCCAGTTGACTCAACACGGCCGCGGCGTAGCCGCTGCCCGCCCCAATTTCGAGAACGTCTTCGCCGCCTGAGAGTTCCAGTTCCTGCGCCATCAAGGCGGTCATGTAAGGCTGCGAGATCGTCTGCCCGAAGCCGATGGGTATCGGCCGGTCTTCGTACGCCGAGGCTCTCTCCGCGGCCGGGATGAATTCTTCGCGCGGGATGCGCGCCATCGCCTGAAGCACGCGCTCGTCCCGAATGCCTCGCCCGCGCAGTTGCCGCTCCACCATCCTCCGGCGCTGCTCGGCCCAATGCGAAAACATGTGAAGCTCAGCCCTATAATCTCAACTCTATAATAGCGGTGATGACACATCTGGTAACGCTCATTCCCGGGGACGGCATCGGCCCCGAAGTCGCCGAGGCAACTGTGCGCGCGGTAGAGGCCGCCGGAGTGAGCATCGAATGGGAGCGAGTCGAAGCCGGTGAGAGGGCGCTCGCCACGCTGGGCCATCTGATACCCGACGACGTTTACGCGTCGATTGAAGCCACTCACGTGGGCTTGAAGGGCCCCACCGCCACCCCCATCGCTGGCGGCCACCGGAGCATCAACGTCGCGCTGCGCAAGAGATTCGGCCTATACGTGAACTTCCGGCCGGTCCGCATGCTGGCAGGGCTGAAAACACGGTATCAGGATGCCGCGATCAACCTGGCCATCTTTCGCGAAAACACGGAGGATCTCTATTCCGGGCTGGAACATGAAATCGTTCCGGGCGTGGTTGAGAGCCTCAAAATCATCACGCAACATGCCTCCACGCGAATCGCGCGCGCCGCGTTCGAATACGCGCGCCGCGAAAATCGCGCCAAAATAGTCGCCATCCACAAGGCGAATATCATGAAGCTGAGCGACGGCCTGTTCCTGAAATGCTGCCGCGAAATAGCTTCGCACTATCCTGAGGTGCAGTATTCCGAGTTGATCGTGGATAACGCGTGCATGCAATTGGTGATGCGCCCCGAAACCTTTGACCTGTTGCTGCTGCCCAACCTGTATGGCGATATCATTTCCGACCTCACGGCGGGGCTGGTGGGCGGGCTGGGGATCGTTCCCGGAGCGAACCTCGGAGACCACCACGCCATCTTCGAAGCGGTCCACGGCACGGCGCCGGATATCGCCGGCAAGAACATGGCCAACCCGACGGCGCTGATGCAATCGGCCGCACTGATGCTGGCCCACCTCGGGGAGCGCGAAGCGTCGGCGCGGTTGCAGAACGCCATCGAAGCGGCCTACGCCAACCGCGACTCCCTCACCGGGGACGTGGGGGGCAGCGCCACGACGACCCAGTTCACCGACGCCGTAATTCGGCGCATGAAGTAGCGGCGCGCCGCTACTTCATGATCTGAAACAAGTTGCTATAGTCGTCCGTCCAAAGCCGGGTCTTGCGCGCCGGCGATATCTTGGACGAGTTGTCCGTAATGGACTGCGGAAATCCCCACGCCGGCTCGACTACCAATACCCAACTGGCGGCGAAGACGTTGGACGCGGGCTGGTCCTCCGTATCCACCATACGGCACATCTTCCCCAGAGCCTCGCTCTCTTCGTAAACGACCGGGGCCAGATCGAGAAACCGGTTCGAGATGTGCACAGCGAGTATCCCGCCCCGCTTGAGATGCCGGAAGTAGAGCTGCATTGCCTCACGGGTCAGCAGGTGTATCGGGATGGAGTCGCTCGAGAACGCGTCCACCGCAAGCACATCGAAGTTCTCGGGCTGCTCGCGCTCGAGCGAAAGCCGAGCGTCGCCCATGGCCACATCATGAGGGGCTTTGCAGTCCGCCAGGAACGTGAATTGCGGCGCCTGGCCCTTCTCCGGCTCGCTCATTCGCAGCACCAGCGGGTTGATTTCGTAGAAGCGGTAGTAATCCCCGGCGCGGCCGTAGGACGCCAGCGTTCCCGTGCCCAGGCCGATGACGCCGACCCGAATGGGCCCCGTCTTCTGCTTGGCGCGGATGGCCAGACCTACCCCCGTATCGGGACCGTAGTACGTTGTGGGCCAGTTGCGGCGCTCCGCGTTCAGCATTTGCTCGCCGTGGTTGATGGTGCCGTTGGTTAGCGTTCGCGTGGCGTCGGGGTCTGCCTCGGTGCCGGCGTCGCCGACCTTCAGCCCGCCATAGAAATTGCGGACCATCAGGCGGTAATTGGCGGTGGACTCCCGTGTTTCGTATCCGATGTAGGCGCCCAGCGCGAGTACGATAATTTCGCACCCGATGGCCAGCCACGAAGTCCAGCGCCGCGCCCACGCAAAACGGATATCGCCCCGCAGCAGCGCCGCGGCAGCCAGCGACGTGAGCAACAGTATGATCCCCAGCGCGTAGGAATCGAAACCAACCACCGTCTCCGAGCCGTTCCATACCAGGCCGACGACGGCGTGCGCCGCCTCGGTAAACGCCAGCCGATGGAAGTAGGCCCAGAACCCGCCGAACGTCATCGCCGTCACGCCTGCCAGAAAGATGGGAGCCGGGAGGATGTCATGCACCCAGTCCGGATCGGGATAGGTCCGGAGTAGGATTATGGCGAGGGCGGCGCAGGCCACCAACCCGATCGAGAGCTCGTAATGCCCGTTCGTCACCTGGGGCGCCACTACGCCCACCAGCAGGCCGCCCAATGCGCCTCCAATCGAAATCATCAGGAAGAAGTGCGTCAGATAGCGAGGATGCGGCTTCAGCCTGGCAAGCTCGCCATGGCAAACCATGCAGCAGGTGAACAGGCCCATCAGGAAGAGCGGCAGGCCGATCTTGATCGGCAGATTTCCGGAACTATCGGAAAACATGGAATACGCCATGCTGCCGATGCCGACCGCCAGCAGCTGCAGGTAAGGGTTGCGCCGGTACCAGCCGCTGCTTTCGAAGCAGAGAATGAACGAGAGCAGGTACACGCTCAGAGGCAGCACCCAGAGGAACGGAATGGCGGCGACATTCTGCGAAAGATGGCTCGTGATCGCCAGAAGCAGCACGGACGCGCACGCCGGCAGCACGATCCACAAGGCATACAGCCGCGGGCCGGGTTTTTCCACGGGTTCGCTCTCCACCGCGACGTCCAGCTCAGGCGCGTTGCCGGAGCGCAGCGCGGCATACCCGCACAGCAGGATGAAGGCCCCATACGCAATCGACCAGATGGTGGACTGCTGATGGTTGGAGAACCGGGGCTCGAACAGGACGGGGTAGCTCAGCAGCGCGAACATGGACCCGGCGTTCGACAGCGCATACAGCCGGTAGGGCATCGCGCCCTTGAAGCGCCGCGCGTACCAGGCCTGAAGCAGCGGACCCGTCGTCGAGAGCAGGAAGTACGGCAGACCGACGGTGATGGCGAGCAGGCCGATAATCTTCAGCATGGGCGCATCGGGCCCCGAGGGCTTCCAGTTCGCGCCGGGATAGATCGGCAAAGCGAGCGCGCTCACCACCAGCAGCGCGATATGCGTGATGGCCTGCATTCGCGGCCGCAAGTAGCGCACCACCATGTGGGAGTAGAAGTACCCCAGCAGCAGAACCAGCTGGAAGAAGAGCATGCACGTGGTCCATACGGCGGCCGAGCCTCCGAACCACGGAAGGATGATCTTTGCGATCACCGGCTGCACCTGGAAAAGCAAAAAGGCGCTGGTCAGTATCGTCAATGCGTAAAGAAGCATTCTTGAATTCCCCGCGGAAGGCGGATCGCCCTCCGGCTACTATCTATAGGCGGCCACTCCGGTGACCCTCTCGCCGATGATCAAGGCCTGGATGTGGTCCGTGCCTTCGTACGTCTTGATAATTTCCAGGTTAAGGAGGTGACGCATGAGCCGCACCATTAACTCTTCTTCACCTGGAAGTGAGTCAACGCAGAAATAATCCACGGCACGGAAAGGCATCTGCTAGTCCCTCTATTTGAACACGGATTTCGGCGGTCCAAAAGGCCTTCAAGCCCCCTTTCGCCTCACGGTATGATGGTCTTTCTATGAAGATTGCCGTCGCGTGCGACCACGCCGGTTTCCCGCTGAAAGCCAGCATCATGGAGCAACTCCGCGCTCTCGGCCACGAGGTCTGCGATCTCGGAACCGATTCCACCGCCCCGGTGGACTACCCCGATTACGCGCGCGCCGTGGCTCTAGCCATCCGCGAAGCCCGCGCCGAACGCGCCGTGCTGATTTGCGGCAGCGGGGCGGGCGCCTGCGTGGCGGCCAACAAGTTCCGCGGCATCCGCGCCGCAACGTGCCACGATACGTTCTCCGCTCACCAATCCGTGGAGGATGACGACGTGAACGTCCTCTGCCTGGGCGGGCGCATCGTCGGGTCGTCGCTCGCGGGCGAATTGACGCGCACGTTCGTCAATGCCCGGTTCTCGAACGCGGAGAGCCACCGCAACCGCGTAGCCAAGATCACCGGCTTCGAAGACGACTTCAACAAGTAGCGCGGCCCCGGCTTTCCCCTCGCCTCCGGTTGAGCCCGGGTCTGTTGGCCGTTGTGGGGCGGCCACTCTTGGCTGCGAACCCGCTCTCCAGCGGGTTCCCCGGCCGTCAGGCCGGCGTCCCGTCACCGCTTGGCGCCACCGCCCAGTTAACCAAATAGTATTCGGTCTAACCAGCAGCCCGCGGCAAGACTTCCCGTAGTATCCGCTCGGCCAGCGTGTCCTCCGCAGTTTCCAGTTCGTAGGTCGACTGGAGGTTCATCCACATCTAACAACACGAACAACACGGGACAACAACACGGGACAGTCACCAAGTGCACGATTCTTCCTGCCTCATACAGTTCGCGCTCGCACTGGTCTGCGGCCGACAGCAACCTTATCTTCCGGATTCGAAAGTCAGCCTCAATCCCATTGCTTTGGCGACGGCGACAAGCGTGGAAAACCGGGGATTGCCGCGCGGCGAGAGCGCCCGATAAAGGCTCTCGCGCTCGATACCGGCGGTCTTGGCCACTTTAGCAAGGCCGCGGGCTTCCGCCACGCGGCGCAACGCGACCAGCAGCACACGGGGTTCCGACTCGTCTTCCATCGCCGCTCTCAGGTATTCCGCGGCGAAATCCGGGTTCTCGCGTAATTCCCGGGCCATGGATTCGTCATGCGAGACGCTGGCCTTGTCTTTCATTTGCTTCGTGTCCTTTCCTTGAAGTCTTCCAGGTACTCGATCACGACGACGACTGTAACTTATAAGTCACACAGGCGCAAGCGGACTCCAGTCCAACCGTCGTGCAATGCGAAAACCGGGGGACCGCACGTAACCCTTGCATGGCGCCGCGCCTAACTACTCGCGAGGTCCAGGAGTTTTCGCCTGAGCGGAGGCAATCACAGCCCTCTTGCCTCGTCTCAGCAATAACTTAGCCATGGCACTTACTGCCCTGCATGCTAGAGTGAAGCCGGATGGTGGCATGCGCGCCGCCGGAATGCCGCATGTGAGCGCGCGGCCGGATTGGCTTCGTTCCCTCCGCGCGTGAAATCTCCCCAACGCTGGCTCTGCGGGACGCGCGGCCTCTCACGCCGCCCCGGGGGTTCGCCTGAATTTGGGTTCGTTTGCTCAAAGGCTACACAGGTCCGTGCGGCCTTTTCAGCAGCTTACAGCCGCTGAATGGGTTCGTTTCGTATTTTGTGTTCGGCTGCGAAATGGGTTTGTTCTGCTCGATGAAACTACGGAAAGAGGGGTTGATATGCGAAGAGGATGGTTGCTTCCCCCACCCACTTTGGGGGAAGTGGTGGCCGGGGCAAAAGGGGGTCAGACGAAGTCCTTCAACTGTGAGGCGCTTTCAATAAGTAGCGCGGCCCATCAGTGCGTCATGGCGTAGACCGTGTAATCCACGCCGATGCGAATGCCTAGGGCGGAGAACTTCTGCGGGTAGTCGGGATTATCGGCATGCTCCCAGGAATCGCCAAGATCCATGTTGTGGCAGATGGCTACCATGATGCGGCCGCGGTCGTCGTAGATGCCCCGCCAGTGCGGAACCGTGCCGTCTTTCTCGTAAATCCGGTGGCTGAGAACGTATTGATCCCCCGGCACTTGATAGCGGTCGTCCAGGTCGTAGACCGAATGGAAGATGGCGTCGTCTTTGGGGATGTCGGTGATCGGCCGTCCGGGGATGACTTTGGACATTGTGCGCGTGAAGATTTCCCACTCCTGGGAGCCGTGGAAATCGTCGCACATGAAGAACCCGCCGCGGTCAAGGAACTCGCGGAATTTCGCGATCTGCGAATCCGTCAGCTCCCAGTGGCCTGTTTCCACCGCGTACAGCCAGGGGTAGTTGAATACGTCGTCGTCGGCATCGAGATTGATGGGCTGCTCCACCGACTTCGCGTCGATCCTGGTTAGCCTGCGAATGGCGCCGGCAAGGTGCCGGTCCGAGCGGGGATAGTCGATGGTCCAGTTGGTGCGCCCTTCGCGCCAGTCGAACTGCGGCCAGTACTGCCAGTCGATGGGCACATGGTAGGTGGGATACATCAGGCGGGCGAAGGTCCACTCGCCGGGTTCCCGCCAGTCCGGCGGACGGGGGAACGAAGAGTACTCGAACGCGGGATACTCGCGGAAGGGATCCTGGAACGCGTAGAGCGACCAACCCAGAACGACCGCCCCCACGGAAACCCCCAGGATTCTACCAACGCGCATCTAGTCTCAGTATATGGGATGGCCCCCGGAGGCTCGCGCGCGGGCGGTCCACTGCTAAAATGAGAGATTCCATTCCAATGCTCGAACAATCCATACAGGAACTGGAGTCCGGTTCTCAGCGGCGCATCCAATCCGCGAGCTCCCTCGAAGAACTGGAAGCCGTGCGCGTCGAGGTGCTGGGACGCAAGGGCGCGCTCGACCAGTTCTTCAAACAGATGGGCAAACTGCCCCCGGACGAACGCTCACGCGCCGGCAAGATTCTGAATAGCTGCAAGCAGGCGCTGGAAGGCGCCCTGGAGGCCCGCAAGCAGGCCTTCGCCGACGCGGCGCTGCGGGCCAAACTCGACCGGGAATGGCTCGATCTGACGCTGCCCGCCCCCGGTCCGCGGCGCGGGCATCTGCATCCCATTACGCGCATCCAGCGCGAACTCGAAGAACTGTTCGCGTCGCTCGGTTTCACGGTGCTCGACGGCCCCGAGGTGGAAACCGAGTGGCGCAATTTCGATGCGTTGAACATCCCGCTCGACCATCCGGCGCGCGATATGCAGGATACGTTCTGGCTGGATGGAGGCAACCTGCTGCGCACGCACACGTCTCCGGTGCAGGTGCGCGGGATGGAACGGCTGGGGCCGCCGCTGCGCATGATTGCGCCCGGCCGCGTGTTCCGCAACGAAAGCGTGGACGCCAGCCACGAGCACACCTTCTATCAGCTCGAAGGCATGATGATCGATCGCGACGTCTCCGTGGCGCACCTGCTTTACTTCATGAAGACGCTGCTGACGGCGATCTTCAAGCGCGACGTTACCGTGCGGCTGCGGCCGGGCTATTTTCCGTTTGTCGAGCCGGGTTTCGAACTCGATATCAAGTGCCTGATTTGCGGCGGCGCGGGCTGCCCTGTGTGCAAGCAGGGTGGCTGGGTGGAACTGCTGCCTTGCGGCCTGGTGAATCCCAATGTTCTGCGGATGAGCGGCATCGATCCGGAGGAATGGAACGGCTTCGCGTTCGGCCTGGGCCTGACGCGCCTGGTGATGATGCGCTACGCCATCGACGATATCCGCCAATTGCAGGGCGGAGACGTGCGGTTCCTGGAACAATTCTAGTGCCATGCGCCGCAAGCTGTTTTGCGCGGCGCGGCATTCTTTGAGGCTACCTTGAAGTTCTCGTATAACTGGATTCGCGAATTGGTGGAGGGCCTGGACGCGGCGCCCGGGCCGCTTGAGAAGCTCATCACCATGAAGACCGCCGAGTGCGAGGGAATCGAGCGCGCGGGCGATTTGCTGGAGCGCGCCTGCGCGGCCCGCGTGGACACCGTGGAGCCACTGCCCGGCGGCCACAACGTGGTGGCCGTGGTGGATGCCGGGCGCTACGGCCGGAAGACCGTGGTCTGCGGCGCTCCGAATTGCCGCCCGGGATTGATCACCGCCTACGTGCCGGTGGGCAAGAAGGTGGTCGGCGGCGTCGAAAGCGACGGCATGCTGGCCAGCGGCGCCGAACTAGGCATCAATCGCGATCACTCGGGCGTTATCGAGCTCGATTCGCAGGTCGGCGCGCCCCTTCCCGGGTGCGTGCCCGATAGCGTCATCGAGATCGACAACAAATCCATCACGCACCGCCCCGACCTGTGGGGGCACTACGGCATGGCCCGCGAAGTGGCGGCGATTTCCGGCCGCCGCCTGAAGGACCCGGTGGATATGAGCCTGCTGCCGCAAGGCCCGGGCGCAATCAAGGTGGAGGTGGAGGATTTCGCGTTGTGCCCGCGATACAGCGCGCTGGTGATTGAAAACATCGAAGTGCGGCCTTCGCCCCTGTGGCTGCAGGCGCGGCTGACCGCCATCGGCTTGAACCCGATCAACAACATCGTTGACATGACGAATTACATCATGGCGGAGATCTCCCAGCCGATGCACGCCTTCGACGCGGCTCTGCTGCGTGGGGATACGATCTTCGTCCGCCGCGCGAAGCCGGGCGAGCAGTTTCATGCGCTCAATGAAGAGCATTACGAACTTGGCCCCACGAACGTCGTGATCGCCGATGCGGGCGGCCCCGTGGCGCTGGGCGGCGTGATCGGCGGCATGGAGAGCGCCATCAGCGACGGCACTACCAAGATTGTGCTCGAAAGCGCCAACTTCCAGGCCTCTTCGATCCGCATGACCTCATCCGGAATCAAGCTGCGCACCGACGCTTCCATGCGCTTCGAAAAGGCGCAGGACCCGGCCAACACGGTCCGCGGGCTGGCGCGCGCCATCGAACTGCTGCGCGAGATCTCGCCCGGCATGCGCATCGTGGGCGGCGTGGCGGACGCGGCGAAGGCTATCCCCGCCCCTGCCCCGATCCCCCTGCCGCTGGACTGGCTGGAGCGCAAACTCGGCCGCGCCATGGCGCCCGCCGAAGTTCGCCGCATTCTCGAAAGCCTCGAATTCGAAGTGAAGGACGCCGGACGCCACACGTTCTCGGTGACTCCGCCTTCGTGGCGCGCCACGAAGGATGTCTCCATCAAAGACGATCTGGTGGAAGAAGTCGGCCGGATGATCGGCTACGATTCGATTGATCCCAAGGCCCCGCTCATCCCTTCGGTGGTTCCACCGGGCAACCCGGAGCGGAAGTTTCAGCACGAACTCCGCGACCTGTTCGTGGACCTGGGCTTCACCGAGGTCTACAACTACTCGTTCACCAGCGAAGAGGCAGTGCGCGCCTTCGGCCTGGACGCCGGCGCGCACATGCGCGTGGCCAACCCCATTGCCTCGGACCAGGAACTGATGCGGGCCTCCCTGCTGCCGGGGTTGTGGAAGAACGTCGCGGAAAACGCCAAGCACCGCGAGTCTTTCCGCATCTTCGAAATTGGGTACGAGATTCACAAGCGCTCCGCCGAACTGCCGGACGAGATTCCGCACGCCGTTGCCGCGATTTATGACCGCAACGGTGATGGCGCGGCGGGCCTTTTCGAGATCAAACGCGTGGTGGAATGCCTGCTTCCCGGGGCGGAGGTTTGCCCGGCGGAAGCGCGGCCGTTTGAGCACCCCGCGCGCTCGGCGGATATCCTCTGGCGCGGCGAGACGGCCGGCCGCATGTTTGAGCTGCATCCGCGTCTGGTCGAATCCGGGCGCGCCGCGATTCTCGACCTGGATCTGCGCACCGTGCGCCGGCTATCGGTGGCCGACTTCAAGTACGCGCCGATTCGCCGCTACCCTTCGAGCGCGTTCGATCTCTCGGTGATCACGGGCCTCCGGGAGCAAGCCGGGAAACTCGAAGCGAGCCTGGCTTCATTCGCCGGACCGCTGCTCGAATCGGTACAGTTCGTCCGCCAATACTCTGGGCCGCCGCTTGAGGAAGGGCGCAAGAGCGTCTCCTTCCGCCTGACGGTGGGTTCCCCGGAACGCACGCTCTCATCTGAAGAAGTGGGTGACATCCGGGCGCGCATCATCGAAGGCATGCGCGGCTTGGGCTACGATCTTCGCGTCTGAAGCAAGGCCGCGGTTGCGGGCCAACGCCCGCCTTGCTCTTGGTTGCGGCGAGGATATTTTCATATTTGCCGAAGGGAATACGAGAAGCTAAGTTTCGAGTCTCGTCAACGCCCCGGCCCCCGCGGGATGCCGCCCGAAGCCGCTCCGATATTCGCTACACTGCGTTTTCGTGCGAGACCCCCTAGTGGTTCCGGCGGCCGCTGTTGCCGCGGGCATTCTGATCTTTCGCTTCGTTCCGTTCGCACGCCTGGAACTCGCCTGCGCTTTCGCGGCTTTCTTCGTTTTGGGGATCGTCGCGATGCGATGGGGGTCGCGTATCCTGGCAGGCGCATGCTGCTGCCTCGGGTTCGTCTGCGCCGGATGTCTTGCTGCCCTGGTTCACGTTCCCGGCCCGGCGCCCGAACTGAACGTGGAAGGGCGTGAGATCGCGATTCTGGCGGGATGCGTTGTCGAGCCGCCGGCCGTCTCCGGGGAGCGCGAGCGTTTCGTTCTTGAACTCGAGCCCGGCGCGCGGGCGCAAGTTACCCTCTACACACGGAGCGGCGAAACTCTGCCGGCCCTGAGCTACGGCCAGCGCATCGAAATGGACGCCCGCATCCGAAAGCCGCGCAATTTCGGCAACCCGGGCGCATTCGATTACGAGCGCTACCTCGCCCGCCAGAATGTCTACTGGACGGCTTCGGGCGCGGCCGGCACGTTGCGGGTTTTAGGCGGCACGTGCGGCTCGGCATTCCAACGCTTCGCCATGAACCTGCGCTCCGCGGCGCTCGGCCGGATCGAGCGCCTCTACCCCGGCAATCCCTACAACGTAGGAATGATGCAGGCCATTCTTTTTGGCCAATCCTACCAACTGCAGCGGATCTGGACCGAGGATTACCGTTCCACCGGAACCTTCCACGCCCTGGTAATTTCCGGAACGCACGTGGCAGTGCTTGCGGCGTTCTTCCTGTTCCTGCTGCGCATTTGTTTCATTCCCGAAGGCGCCGCGCTGGTTGCGACGGCGGTGGCGGCGTGGCTCTATGCGCTGGTGACCGGCTGGCAGACGCCGTGCGTGCGGTCAGCGGCGGGGCTATCGCTGTTCATCATCGGCGGCTGGTTCTACCGGGAACGCCGGGTGATGAACCTGCTGGCAGCGGTCGCGCTGGGCTTCCTTGTCCTTGACCCCGATCAACTCTTCGACGCCAGTTTTCAGCTCACGTTTCTCGCGGTCGGGTTCCTGGCTGTCTTCGCGGTACCGTTGCTTCGGGCTACTTCCGCCCCGCTCGGGAAAGGTCTGCGCGATCTCGGCGATACCGGCCGCGACCCGCGCCTTCCGCCGCGAGTAGCGCAATTCCGGGTGGAACTGCGGCTGCTGGCGGAAACCCTGCATCGGGTTTTCCGCGCCCCGCTGCCCGTGGCCCGGGTGGCCGTGGCCGTGCCGGCGCGGCTGATCTTCTTCGTCTACGAAGTAGTGGTGTCTTCCGCGGCGGTCCAGATCGGCTTGACGCTGCCGATGGCGGTCTACTTTCACCGCGTGGGAATCTCCGGCCTTTCGGCGAATGCGGTGGTGGTGCCGCTCCTGAGCATCGTAATTCCGGCCGGCTTCGTCGCGGTCTGCACGGGATGGACCGGGGCGGCGCAATTCGCGGGGGCGTTGCTTTGGATGTCGCGACAGGTGGTCCAGTGGCATGCGAACTTGGAGCCGCAGTGGCGGATACCCACGCCTCCCTTATGGCTGGGAGTGGCTGTCTCGGCTGCCCTGATTGCTATCGCGCTCGCGCGCGGCCGCCTCCGCATCGCCGCGGGCGCCATCGCCGCGGCCCTGCTCACGCTTGTTTTGTGGAGCCCCTTCCCCGCCGATCAGCGCCCCGGCGAATTGGAAATGACGGCGATTGACGTGGGCCAGGGCGACAGCATCTTCCTCGCGCTTCCCGGCGGAGGCCGCGTCCTGGTGGATGGCGGGGGCATTCCGTCCCTCGGCGGGATGCAGCGTTCGCGAATGGAGATCGGCGAGGACGTGGTTGCGCCGTATCTGCTGGGCCGCGGCATCCGGTCTCTGGACGTGATTGTCTCCACGCACGCGCACGAAGATCATTCGGGCGGCCTGGCGGCGCTGATCGCCGATTTCCATCCCCGTGAATTGTGGACGGGCGTGATGCCCGAATCCCCCGCCTGGAAGGCCGTTCGCGAAGCGGCGCAGAGGAACGGCGTTCGAATTATCCCCATGCTCGCGCCCCGCCATTTCGAGTTGAGCGGCGCCCAATTTGAGATCTTGGCGCCGCTTCCCGGCTACGTACCCTCGAAGGCGCCGGCCAACAACGATTCTCTGGTGATGCGCGTCAGCTATGGCCGCCGCGCGTTCCTACTCACCGGCGATATCGAGCGGCAGATTGAGGCCCAACTGATAGACGATCCGGCTTCGCTCCGCGCTGATGCACTGAAAGTTCCCCACCACGGCAGCCAAACCTCAAGCACGGAGGCGTTCCTGGACGCCGTAGGCCCGCAGTTCGCGATGATTTCCGCCGGCTTTGAGAACAGCTACGGCAACCCCCACAAGCAGACGTTGGCCAGGCTCCAGGCGCGCGGCGCCATGACCATGCGAACCGACCTCGACGGCCTGATCACGGCCCGCACCGACGGAACCCGGCTCTTCATCGAAACCAACCGCTGGGCTAATCTGGCGGCCGGCGGCGGGACCTCAACGCAGCCGGCCTTCGAACCCTGGTAGGCGGGCGCCGCCCGCACGCTTGCTTTAGAACCCGTTTCTGCTGCATCTTTGAAGTGATGCCCGTTTCCATGGAATTTCTGCGCGGCGTCCTCGGTTTGATCGGCGTCGGGTGCGCCTACATGGCCGGACGCTCCGCGGTCGCGGTTAGCCGCGGCTGGCAAAAGAAGAAGAGCCTGTACGGCTGGGTCATACGTACGTTGGCGTGCCTGGTTGCGGTGGCGCTGCCGGGCGTGCGCACGCGCGAGCCCGTCGATATCACCGACATCATCGTTTGGGCGCTCGCCGCGGGCGCGTTTGCCGCCGCATACGCGATCACCGGCCGCGAGCGGAAGGCGGAAGACCTCACCCATACGATCTTTCCGGACGAAGAATAGCGGCTGGTTGTTAAAATCATCCTTACATGTCACTAGTCGTTGTTGGATCCGTCGCATATGACGGCGTGGAAACGCCGCACGGCAAGGTGGACCGCATGCTCGGCGGCGCCGCCACCTACATCTCGCTGGCCGCGAGCTATTTCACGCCGGTGAAGATAGTGGCCGTGGTGGGAGACGATTTCGCGCAGGCGGATGTGGATCTGCTGGCGTCGCGTTCGATTGACCTTTCCGGCCTGGAGCGCATCCCGGGAGGGAAGACGTTCTTCTGGTCGGGAGTCTACTCGGCGGATATGAACGACCGCACTACGTTGCGGACCGACCTCAACGTTTTCGCCGACTTCAATCCCAAGCTGCCGCCCTCCTACCGCTCCGAGCCTTTCCTTCTCTTGGGGAACATCCAGCCGGCGCTGCAAAGGAGCGTGCGCGCGCAGATGACGGGCGTGAAGTTCACCGGCGGCGACACGATGAACCTGTGGATCGACATCGCCCGCCCGGAACTGCTGGACGCCATTCGCGAATGGGATTTTCTGCTGATCAACGATAGCGAAGCGCACTTGCTTTCGGGCGAGAAGAATCTTCGTCGCGCGGCCGCCAAGATCCTTGAAATGGGGCCCACGGCGCTAGTGATCAAGCGGGGCGAATACGGCGCTGTGCTGTTCAGTAAGGGAAGCCATTTCGTTGCCCCGGGATACCTGCTGGAAGAAGTGTTCGACCCCACCGGCGCGGGCGATTGTTTCGCCGGCGGCTTCTTCGGATATCTCGCGGGAAAGGGCATTGAGCCCAAGAGCGGTTCCATCGATTTCGCGGAAATGCGCCGCGCCGTTATTTACGGCTCGGTGATGGGAAGCTTCTGTTGCGAGAAGTTCGGAGTGGATCGCTTCCGCGACCTCACCAGGGAGGAAATTGAGGCGCGCTACCGTGAGTTCCAGGCGTGCACCGCGTTTTAGCGGCGTAGGTTCTGAATCGTGCCTGCCTTGTGAGGCAGGCAATCTTGCCTGCGGCCGCATTCGGCGGCGAAGAACGCCTGCTGAGAGCAGGCGGCAGCCAGGATTGGCCGCCCCACTTTACGGTCAATCGGCTTGACGCACTACACTAGCTACCGGGACGCGGTTCCGTCCGAGACGAACGGCATGGCGAAGCGCCGTCCCGTTTTCCTCGCGGCGGTCGCTCTGGCAGCCTGGAGCGCGGCGGCCATCTGGTACTTCTATTCCAACGGCTGGCTGGCTTACTATGGCGACGCCGAAGCGCATCTGAACATCGCGCGCCGCCTGGTGGACGCCAACACGCCCCTTTCGGTGCGAATCGGGGTGGTTTGGCTGCCTCTGCCCCACGTCCTGATGGCGCCGTTCGCGCGCATCGACGCCTTGTGGCTCAACGGACTGGCGGGAGCGCTGCCCACTGGCGCCTGCTTCGTGGTGGCGGGAACGTTTCTGTTCGCGGCTGCCCGGCGGGCCTTCCGGTCGCAGGCCGCCGGCGTCACTGCCGCCGCGCTGTTCGCCCTCAATCCGAACCTCATGTACGTTCAGTCCACAGCGATGACGGAAGCCGTCTTTTCCGCGGCGTTGTGCGGCTTGCTCTACTTCACCGTGCGCTTCCGGGAGACGCAAAGTTGGGGCGCGCTGACGGGAGCCGCTCTGGCCGCCGCCGCGGGAGCGATGACGCGCTACGAGGGTTGGTTCGTGCTCCCCTTCGCCGCCCTATACCTCTTCTTCGCCGCGAAACAACGGCGCATGGCCGTTGTGGCGATCTTCTCGGCGATTGCCGGCGCCGGCCCGCTGTGGTGGCTGGCGCATCACTGGTGGGTGGCTGGCGACGCGCTGGATTTCTACCGCGGACCTTACTCGGCCCACACGATCCAAGCGGGAAAGCCGTATCCCGGCAAGGGCGATTGGTATTTGGCCGGGTTATACTACGGCGTCGCGCTGCGGCTGTGCGTTGGGCTCGGTCTTGCCTGCGTGGCCATCGCGGGCGCCGTAGCCGCGTTGGCGCGCCGGGTGTTTTGGCCGCTAGCGCTGCTCGCGCTCCCCTGTATTTTCTATGTTTGGAGCGTGCACGGTTCCGACACTCCGATCTATGTGCCGGAACTGTGGCCGTACACGTTTTACAACAGCAGGTATGGTCTGGCGGCCCTCCCGTTCTGCGCATTCGCCGCGGCCGCGCTTGCTCCCGCCGCGCCGAAGCGGGCGCGCCTAATGGTTGCGGCGGCGCTTATTGCGGCCGGGTCCGGTTGGTGGGCCCTCCACCCCGGCCCCGATCATTGGATCACGTGGACGGAATCGCGCGTAAATTCCGAAGCGCGCCGCGCCTGGATCGATGGAGCCGCTGCCTATCTGGGCCCCCGCTACGTTCGCGGCTCCGGAATCGTGAGTTCGTTTGGCGATCTCACCGGCATTTATCGGAAAATGGGTATTCCGCTGCGCGAAGTGACCACGGGCGAGGACGGCCCGATCTGGCTCTCGCAATTGAGCCGGCCGGACCTGTTTCTATGGGAGGAATGGGCCGTGGCGGCGGAGGGCGACCCGGTGGACCGCGCCGTACAACGCGCCTCATCCTACGGGGTCCGTTACCGGCTGGAGATGAGTATCGCGATTGATCGCGAGCGGCCGATTCGAATCTACAGGCGGGTGGGCGGCCCGCATGGAAAGCCGCCGCTCGCGGAAGGAGTTGTTCATGGTAATGCATGAAAACATCACGACGGCATTCGAGCTCCCGGGCGTCCGGGTTGCGCGCAATCTGGGCGTAGTCCGGGGCATTGTGGTGCGGTCCCGTTCCATCTTCGGTACGATCGGCGCGGGGCTGCAAACCATCGTGGGAGGCAACATCTCGCTCTTCACGAATCTCTGCGAGAAGACCCGTGAGGACGCGTTCGAACTCATGGTGAAGCACGCTTCCGAACTTGGCGCCAATGCCATCGTCGGCGCGCGCTACGACGCCACCGAGATCATGAACGGCGTCACGGAAGTGCTCGCCTATGGGACGGCGGTGATCGTGGAGCCGCTTGCGAAATGAAGATTCCCTTTACGAAAGCTCACGGCGCGAAGAACGATTTCCTTTTGACGTGGGAGGGGGAAGCTCCGGGCGGCGACCGCGCCGCGCTGGCGCGCGCGATTTGCGACCGCCACACGGGAGTGGGCGCCGACGGCTGGATGCTGGTTTCGCTCCCCTCGCACGCAGAGGCCGACGGCGCCATCCAGCTATATAACTCCGATGGCAGCACAGCCGAGATTTCCGGAAACGGAACACGCTGCGCCGCGGCGTTCCTCCTGCGGCACGGCTACGGAACGGGAGTGGTGCGAGTGCGAACCGGCGCGGGGCTCAAGCGCCTGACGCTCCTCAAGCACGCCGATTTGGAGTACGAGTTCGAAATGGATATGGGCCTCCCCGAGGTGCGGGCGGAGCGCTTCGACCTGCCGCTCTCTTCCGGGCCGCGCGACGTGACCTTGCTTTGGGTGGGCAATCCGCAGTGCGCAATTCCGGTGGCCGATTTCGATTTCGACTGGCGCTCGATGGGCGCCGAGATCGAATCGCACCCCCAGTTCCCCAACCGCACCAACGTCTCCTTCGTCCGGCCGGCCGGAGAGCACACTATAGAGGCACGATTCTACGAACGGGGCGCCGGCGAAACCATGAGCTCCGGAACGGGTTCCACTGGCGCGGCCGCTATGGCCGTGTTGCGCGGCATGGCCAAGTCTCCCGTCCGAGTGCTCACTCCGGCAGGTCCGATCGACCTGCGGCTGGAAGGCAGCGCCTATCTGACGGGCCCGGCCGCGCTCATAGCCGACGGCGTATTTCTGCTATAAGGGAAGATCATGAATAAATCTCAATCATCGTCACCGACGACCGCGAAGTTGCTTGCCGACAAGATCGGCTCCCATACGGCCCATGTGGGCATCGTGGGGCTCGGATACGTCGGTCTGCCGCTTGCGGTGGAGTTTGCCAGGGCCGGCTTCCAGGTCACTGGAATCGACGTGAGCGAGAGTAAGGTGAAGCGGGTAAACGCCGGTGATTCCTATGTGGGGGACGTGCCCAGTTCCGTCTTGGCGCCCCTTGTGGAGTCAGGCAAACTGCGCGCCACATGCGACTTTTCGGCTGTATCCGAGCTCGATACGATCAATATCTGCGTGCCCACGCCGCTGCGCAAGACTAAAGATCCTGACATGAGCTACATCATTGCCTCCTGTCAGGAAATTGGGCGGTATTTGCATTCGGGCATGCTGATCATTCTGGAGTCTACAACCTATCCCGGCACAACGGACGAAGTGCTCCTGCCCATGTTCTCCAAGCCCGGGCTACAGGCGGGCCAGGATTTCTTCTTGTGCTTTTCGCCCGAGCGCGTGGACCCCGGGAATCCGACATACCAGACTATCAATATCCCGAAAGTGGTCGGCGGCTGCACGCCCGAGTGCACGGAGATGGGCCGGCTGTTCTACTCTCAGGCGCTCCAGCACGTTGTCCCGGTGAGCTCGACGCAGGTCGCGGAAATGGTGAAACTGCTCGAGAACACGTTCCGCATGATCAATATCGGCCTGGTGAACGAAATGGCGATGATGTGCGACCGCATGGGTATCAATATGTGGGAAGTGATTGATGCGGCCGCCACAAAGCCCTTCGGCTTCATGCCCTTCTACCCTGGCCCTGGCTTGGGCGGCCACTGCATCCCGATTGACCCGTTCTATCTTTCCTGGAAAACCAGACAGGCGGGTATCGAGGCTCGGTTTATCGAATTGGCGGGATACATCAACGGCCAGATGCCGCATTTTGTGATCGACAAGATTCAGAATGCGCTGAACGACGCAGGCAAGCCGCTCATGGGCTCCCGCGTGCACGTCATGGGAGTTGCGTACAAACGCGATATCGAGGATATGCGCGAGTCGCCCGCCCTCGATATCATGTTGCTGCTCAGGAAGCGGGGGGCTGTGGTCTCCTATAGCGACCCCCACGTTCACGACCTTACTCGCGAGGGGCTGAACATTCAGGCTTCCCCCGAAGCGACTGCGTCCGAAGCCGATTGCGCCGTTATCGTTACCGACCATTCGGCCTTCGACTACGAAGCGCTGGTTGAGCGGGCGCCGCTCATTGTGGATTCGCGGAACGCTCTGAAGGGCTTCCATTCGCCGAAGATCGTCCGTCTATAGGCCGCTGTTCGAGGGAAAACGATGCGCCTGAGGGCTTTACCTCAGGCGCAGTTCTCCATCGCGTCGGCGCATCTTTCTTATTTTCTTGAGTTTGTATGCCGATTGGGTTTGGGCTGCCTTCGGTGTCCGGTCCCTTGTGCCCGCGCGCAGGCTCAGCGTGTTAGATTCGGATGGCGGGAGCTATGCGGTCGGGTCCGGACAAGCGCCCGTTACAGGGGCGCGGCAGAGCAGTTGAACCAAGAAAAGCGCTTATCTGCTTGGATTCTAAGAAGCTACGCGGAGGGCGCTATATCTGCGGCTGGCGCGAACGCCAATCAGTTCGGCGATCTTCTCGAGCAGGGCGGGCAGGTTCTCGGTCCGAATCGCCATGTGACGCCGGCTGCGATCTTTGGGCAGCGCGACTACCGGAAGGTCAGACGTAATCAGCGCCGTCGCCGGGGCATAATCCTTCAACCGCGCGTAGGCCAGAACGTGGCGTCCCGTTTCGGGCGCACCCAGAGGACCCTCACAAAGCACCAGTTCGTATTCGCACGTGTCCAGCTTGGTGAGAGCCTGAGACAGCGTCGATGCAACGGAAACCGCGTACCCGCCGGCTTCAAGAATGGTCTGAAGCGCCAACCGGGGAGCAAGATCGCTGTGAACCAGCAAAACGCGAGCCAAGTTCAGGCGGCGGCTGGCAGCGTATCTGATCGGACGTCTAAGAGTGCGTCGCATCAAGCTTCACTGTAACCGAACTTGGAATTTTTTCACCCCAGCAATTTAGGGCTATTGGAGCGATTGCACGCATTTTCTACCAAAAACAGGATTTCACCTTAATCGCTTAATTCTAAATATCTTAGTGGATCAAAATATGCCAATTCAGCTCAGAGACGCTTTCCCTAGCTCCGATGGATATGTGATTTTTAATGTTTCTTTACGATGGCCCTTTGGGGGCCGCCCACAGCTTGGAGCCTGGGATTTAACGGACGGCTGAATCGGGAAGAAACCCGAGAAGCCCTCGCCTAGCCCACGCTGCGGATCAGGTATTCCTCGAACGAAAGGCCCACGACCCGGACTACATCCCGGCGTACTTCGAGACAGCTCAGAGAAGCCACGTACTCGCCCGGCCTGGCGAACCAGTCCACAACTGCCTGTGCCGGGATAGCCCCCGCCACTTCCGCGACGGTGATCGGCCCGCCCTCGGTGACGGCCTCCGGCCCCTGCCAGGGCTGCCGTACGGTGAGGCCGCTCGACGCCAGAAACTCGGCTATGGAGGACGCGGCCCGGAAAGCTGCCGAGCCCACCTCCCCCGGCTCCGTGGCCAACCCCAGCCAATCGCAAACCAACCGATAGGTGAAACCCCATAAAGGGCCTCTATTCAGTGGGATGCCAGGAAAGAGCAGTTCCGGCGGCATGCCGGGAATCGGCAGAAAGCGATGGCGGCTCCGGTCGCGGAGCAGGGCGATGGGTATCCACACCGCCTCGGCCGTTTCCGCCTCATCGGGGACGACGGGCAGTTCGCTATCGGTGCGGAAGAAGAATGGAGTGACCGGGACATAGGCCGCCCCCCGGCGTCTGGCGAACCGCGACGGCCATTCCGCCACCATGTCGTCTGGCCTGAGGTGGACGCCGCATTCCTCAGCCAACTCGCGAAGCGCGGTTTCGAGCAGGTTCAAGTCGGAGGGTTCCCACCTTCCCCCGGGAAAGGACCAGTGCCCCGACCACGAATCATCGGCGCGTTCCGCGCGCCGCATCAGCAGAACCGAACCGTCTGGTCCGCCCGCGGAGACAATCGCTACTGCCGCATCGATTTCGGCCACTCCTTATATGATGCACCGCCGCGCCGCCATTTCGCCGCCGATCGCTTTGCCAAGGTTTGCGGCTCCCCGAGACGCACTCCCTGATAAAATAGAACTTAGCCTCCCCAATACATCCATCATGAAATTCGGCGTCATTGTTTTTCCCGGCAGCAATTGCGATCACGATGCGTTTTACGCCGCTGGTAATAACCTGGGCGAAAAAGCGGAATACATCTGGCACGATTCGGCCACTCTGGGCGACGTGGACGCAGTGATCCTGCCCGGCGGATTCTCCTACGGCGATTACCTCCGCTGCGGCGCAATCGCCAAGTTCTCGCGCGTAATGAACGCGGTGCGCAACTTCGCGCGGGATGGCGGCCTGGTTTTGGGCGTGTGCAACGGCTTTCAGATCCTGGTGGAAGCCGGGCTGCTGCCGGGCGCGCTGATCCGTAACCGGGGCCTGAAGTTCATCTGCCGCGAGGTCGCGCTGCGCACCGAAACCGCCGACTCGCCGTTCACCTGCGCCGGCGCGAAGGGCGAAATCCTGCGCATGCCCATCGCCCACGGCGAAGGCTGCTACATCGCCGACCCCCGCACGCTCGACGAACTGGAGGCCGAGGATCGCGTCGCCTTCCGCTACGTAAACAATCCCAACGGATCGCTGCGCGACATCGCCGGCATTTTGAGCAAGGAACGCAACGTCATGGGCATGATGCCTCACCCGGAACGCGCCACCGAGGCGCTGATGGGCTCCTCCGATGGACTCGTGGTATTGAAGTCGATGCTGCAGGCGGCGGTGCGGGCATGAGCGCGGCCGCGATCACGCCGGAGATCATCGCCCAACATCAGTTGACGCCGGGCGAATATCAGAAGATCGTCAGCATTCTCGGCCGCGAACCGAACTATACGGAGCTGGGCATCTTCTCGGTGATGTGGAGCGAGCACTGCTCGTACAAGAGCTCGCGCGTGCATTTGAAGAAACTGCCCACTCGCGGCAAGCTGGTGGTGCAGGGGCCGGGCGAAAACGCCGGGATCATCGATATCGGCGGCGGCTACGTGATCGCCTTCAAGATCGAATCGCACAACCACCCCAGCTTCATCGAGCCGTTCCAGGGCGCGGCCACGGGCGTGGGCGGCATTCTGCGCGACATTTTTACAATGGGGGCGCGGCCCATCGCGGTGCTTGACTCGCTGCGTTTCGGCCGTTTGGACGATCCGCAAACCGGCGCTCGCAACCGGCGCATTCTCTCCGGCGTGGTCGCCGGCATCGCGCACTACGGCAACTGCTTCGGCGTGCCCACCGTAGGCGGCGAGTGCATTTTCGACCCCTGTTACGACGGCAATAATCTGGTGAACGTCTTCGCGCTCGGCATCTGCCGTAAGGAAGACGTGTTCTACGCCAAGGCGGCGGGCATTGGCAACCCCGTGATCTACGTGGGCGCGCGCACGGGCCGCGACGGCATTCACGGCGCCTCCATGGCCAGCGCCGAGTTCACCGAAGAGGCCAAGCAGAAGCGGCCCAACGTTCAGGTGGGCGACCCCTTCATGGAAAAGTTGCTCCTCGAAGCCTGTCTGGAAGCCATGCAGACCGGCGCCATCGTGGGCATTCAGGATATGGGCGCGGCCGGGCTCACCTGCTCCACCTGCGAGATGGGCAGCCGCGGCGAAGTCGGCATCGAGATCGAACTCGACCGCGTTCCGCAGCGCGCCACGGGCATGACGCCCTACGAAATCATGCTTTCGGAATCCCAGGAACGCATGTTGCTGGTGGCCGATAAAGGCCGGGAAGAGGAAGTCTTCCGCGTGTTCCGCAAATGGGGGCTCGAAGCCGTCGAAATTGGCGTGGTCACCGGAGACGGAAAGCTGCGCGTGAGGCATCACGGCGAAGTGGTCGCCGAAATTCCCAACCGGGAACTCGCCGACGAAGCTCCGCTCTACGACCGCCCGCATACCCGGCCGCTGAAGCCCGCCGGAGAGACACCGGCATTGCCGGCCGCGTCCACGGCTCAAGACTCGCTGCCTGCGCTGCTGAAGTCGCTCGATCTCTGCTCCAAGCGCTGGATCTGGGAGCAGTACGATTATCAGGTTCGCACCAACACCGTGGCCGGACCCGAGCGCGCCGATGCAGCGATACTGCGCATCAAGGAAACCGGCTCGTCGATCGCGATGGCTCTGGACGGCAACCAGCGCTATTGCTTCCTCGATCCCCGCGAAGGCGCCAAACTCGCGGTCGCCGAGTGCTGCCGCAACCTCGCTACGGTGGGCGCGCTGCCGGTGGCCGCTACCAATTGCCTGAACTTCGGCAATCCCGAGCGGCCGGAAATCATGGCGCAGCTTGTTGAGGCCATCGAGGGCATGTCCGACGCGTGCCGGTTCTTCGATACGCCGATCACCGGCGGCAACGTCAGCCTGTACAACGAGACCCTGGGAGAGGGCGTTCACCCCACGCCGGTGCTGGGCATCGTCGGCCTCATGAAGACCGCCGCGCCCGTCACGATCCCCTTCAAGAACGCCGGCCGCAGCGTAATTCTGCTGGGCGGAACCGGCAGCGCATCGCCCGCCGAAATGGGCGGCACGCAATACGCCAACGTGCTTCTGGGCGGGCTCTGGGGCGTCCCCCCGGCGCTCGATATGGAGCGCGAGAAGCGCGTGCAGGACGCCATACGCGAAATCGTCGCCGAAGGGCTTGCCGAATCCGCGCATGACTTGAGCGACGGCGGCTTTGCGGTGGCGCTGGCCGAGTGTTCGTTCGGCCCCGCGGAAATCGGCGCGCAGGTGGATCTGGATTCAGACTTGGCCCCGGATGCGCTCTGCTTCCACGAAGGGCCATCGAGAATTGTGATTTCGAGCGCCAATGCCGCGGCAGTTGCCGCAATAGCCCTTAAGCACGGGGTGGAAGCGCCGGTGGTGGGCGTTACAATCGAGAAGGAAATCGAGATCCGGCAAAGAGGGGAACGGCTGGGCGGCTGGGAAGTTTCCGCCCTGCGGGCCGCTTTTGAGAGATCACTGGAGTCATATGTCCAATCCACGGGCGCGGAGTAGGGGACTGCGCGACGACAAGTTCCACGAGGAATGCGGCGTGGTCGCCGTTTACGGCCACCCGGAAGCCTCGAAACTGGCGTACCTGGGCCTCTACGCCTTGCAGCACCGGGGGCAGGAGAGCGCGGGCATTTGCACCAGCGATGGCCACACGGTCTATTGCCGCAAGTCCATGGGGCACGTCGCGGATATCTTCACGAAGCCCGTTCTGGCGGAACTGCTGGGCGATAAGGCCATCGGACATACGCGCTACTCCACCGCGGGCGATACCGCCCTCGCCAACGCCCAGCCGTTCGCCGTGAACTGCAATAAGGGCAGCGTCGCCGTGGCCCACAACGGCAACATCACTAACGCCGCCGAGCTGCGCCGCGATCTCGAGCGCACCGGCTCCATATTCCAGTCCAATAGCGACACCGAAACGGTTCTGCACCTGGTTGCCCGGTCTTCCGAGCGCACGCTCGCCGGAGCGCTGCGCGATGCGTTGCTGCAATTGGAAGGCGCTTTCTCCCTGGTGTTTCTGGCGCAGGACCGCATGATCGTGGCGCGCGACCCGAACGGCTTCCGGCCGCTCGCCATCGGCGAAATGGAAATCTCGGGCGGCCGAAAGTGCTACGTCGCGGCGTCAGAGACTTGCGCATTCGACCTGATCAGCGCCACCTACGTGAACGATGTGGAGCCGGGCGAGATGGTGATCGTAGGGCCCGAAGGCGTCACGCGCGAGCGCTTCGCCCCGGCCCAGCCGCGCGCGCAGTGCGTCTTCGAGCACGTCTACTTTGCGCGCCCGGATTCGATGGTCTTCGGCCGCTCGGTGCAGGAGTCGCGTGAGAACCTGGGCCGCCTGCTGGCGCATGAGAACCCGGTGCCCGCTGATATCGTGGTCCCCGTGCCGGATTCCGGCGTGGCTGCCGCGCTGGGCTACGCGTCCGAATCGGGCATCCCGTTCCGCCACGCGCTTATCCGCAATCATTACGTAGGCCGCACGTTCATCGAGCCTTCGCAGGCCATCCGCGATTTCGGCGTCAAGCTGAAGCTCAATCCCGTGCGTTCGCTGCTGCAAGGCAAGAGCGTGATTCTGGTGGACGATTCGATCGTCCGAGGCACCACCAGCCGGAAGATCGTCCGCATGGTGCGTCAGGCCGGCGCCCGCGAAGTGCATCTGCGCATCTCCTGCCCGCCCACGATTTCGCCCTGCTTCTACGGCGTGGATACGCCGACGAAAGGCGAGCTGATCGCCTCCAGCCACACCGTGGAGGAGATCCGCCGGTTCGTGGAAGCCGATACGCTCGGTTATCTCTCCGTCGGGTCGCTCCGAAAAGCCGTGGGCGACGACCAGCGTCACGAATATTGCTACGCCTGTTACACTGGCGACTATCCGACGGAGCTTATCAACATCGAAGAACTGATGGCCGGTCGGAAACGGGGCTAGGGCCGCGTTTGGTGGGGCATGCTTGAGCTTGCCCGTCCACGTTTGCATATGACTATCGAACTTGATGGCGCCAGCCTGACGGTTTCGCAGGTCCACGAAGCCGCCCACTCACTTGGCCAAGCCGCACTTTCCCATAAAGCAGTTCGCAAGATGGAAGCCTCGCGCGCGCTAGTGGAGCGCTTGGCCGCGGGCGATGCGCCGATCTACGCCGTGAACACCGGCGTGGGCCTGCTTGCGGACGTCCGCATTCCGCGCGAGGAACTGGACCAGCTTCAGCGCAACGTGGTGCGTTCTCACGCGGCGGGAGTGGGCGAGCCGCTGGCGCGTGAAGTGGTCCGCGCCATGATGCTGATTCGCGCCAACACGCTCGCCATGGGACTCTCTGGCATCCGCCCCATAGTGGCCGAACGGCTGTGCGACCTGCTCAATCGGGGCGTGACCCCAGTGGTTCCGTCTCAAGGAAGCGTGGGCGCGTCGGGCGACCTCGCCCCTCTGGCGCACATCGCTCTGGTTCTGATCGGCGAAGGCGAAGCCGAATTTGGCGGCCAAGTCCTGCCGGGACTCGAAGCTCTCCTATGCGCCGGCATCGAGCCGCTCGTATTGCATCCCAAGGAAGGCATCAGCCTTATCAACGGCACGCAGGCCATGTTGGCCATCGGCTGCCTGGAGCTTGAAGCCGCGGCAACGCTGGCCGATGCCGCCGACGTGTTGTGCGCCATGACGCTCGACGCGCTGCGCGGCACCCCGCGCGCGTTTGACGAGCGCATCCACGTCGCCCGCCCGCATCCCGGGCAGATCGAAAGCGCCGCGCGGCTGCGACGTTTGCTCGAAGGCAGCGAAATCCGACAGTCGCACATCACCTGCCGCAGGGTGCAGGACGCTTACTCGCTGCGCTGCGCGCCGCAGGTCCACGGCGCCGTGCGCGACGCCCTCGCGGAAGCGCGCCGCGTATTCTCGATTGAGTTGAACTCGGCCACCGACAACCCGCTGGTTTTTGGGGACGAGATTCTCTCCGGCGGCAACTTCCACGGCGAACCGCTGGCGTTCCAGTTGGATTTTCTGGCCGTCGCCCTCTCGGCGCTGGCCAACATCTCGGAGCGCCGGGTGGATCGCCTGGTGAACCCCGCGCTCAACGAGCACCTCCCGCCTTTCCTTGCAGGCAACCCCGGCATCGAATCCGGCCTCATGATGGCGCAGGTGACCGCGGCCAGTCTGGTGGCCGAGAACCGCGTGCTGGCCCACCCGGCTTCGACGGGCTCCATCACCACCAGCGGCAACCGCGAAGACTTCGTGAGTATGGGGATGACGTCGGCGGTGAAGCTACAGCGCGTGGTACGAAACACCCGCGCCGTCCTGGCGATTGAGTGCCTCGCAGCCTGCCGGGCGCTCGACCTGCTGGCCCCGTTAACTTCGAGCCCACCGATTGAAGAAGTCCGCACGCGCGTCCGCCCGGTATCACCGCCGATTGAGGGAGACAGGCCATTCTACCGGGATATCGCGGCTATTGACGGGCTAATTGCGGCGGGCGGACTGAGAGTGCTGAACTAACAATCCGGCTCCGCCGCGGGCAGCGATTATTTGATGAGCTGCTTGGCTTCCTCGACTTGGGCGGTCGTACCGCGCACCGCTATGACCCTGGCATGCATCACCGGAAAGAGTCGCACAATCTTCGTCTCGGTACGGATCTGATTAACGGCTATTCGAACCTTTTCGGGCGTCCAGGAGGCTGGAAACTCCATGACCCGCATCAGCCCCGGGTCATTACCTGGGATCCGATATTCCGCCGAGCTTGGGTTGTGTTCCGGTGTGTCCAGCGCATTCAGTAGCCACTCGGATGCCGCATCCTGGTCCAAGGTCCCGCGGAGAACAATGACTGGAGATAACGCGGAGGGGAAGATCCGTTGAGTCCCCGCTAAAGTCCGCACCGCGTTGACGATTTCCTGCGCGCCCTGCGGCGTCGTAGTGCTCTGCAGAAAGAAGACGCGAACGGCGAACTGGTCACCCAGGCGCGGGTCTTGATATTGAGAAAAGGTCGTCCGCTGGCCACTCGGATTCTGCAGTGCATTCACGATCCATTCCGCGGCCGCGATCTGGTCGGCGCCTCCGGTTAATTCGAGCGATCGCGAGGCAAGGTCACTCTTGATCTGCGGAATACCGGTGATCGTACGAACCATGTTGGTGATTTCAGTCAAGCCCTCCTGGGATTCGACTCGGGGTACTCGAATGGTACGTTGAGTATTCGGAGTCTGCGCAAGCACTACGGTAGCGAAGAGAACAGCGGCAGTAGCTCTGAACAACATAAACACCTCCGTAATCCTGGACGTGATCGAACTCCAGAACGTGCAGTGAGAGTGTCTTCGCGCCCTAACCGGCGACTACGGCCTTGGGATCGTTGAGGCCCATCCACGCGTTGCGGCTTCGCAGCTCAGCGCTCGCGTATCTCGAATACGCCACCGTCCGCTTCTTCAATCGAAATAATGAGGCTCTTGCGGTCTTGAAGCTTCGCTTCGGAGATCTCGATTCGCGCGGCCGCCATGCGGTCCCACGTGGCGCGAGCGGGAACGTTGTCGCGCGAGAGCAGCGTCGGGTTGTAGATCTGCCCCAGAATCGGCATGACCTCGAACAGGCCCTTGGTGTCCACTTGCGAGAGAACCTGGCCGTCGAGACGGTCGCCGTTCTTCTCCTCGCAGTAGACCTTCACCTGGCCCACTACGGCGACGTAGCTGGACGTGTTCGTAAAGCGGAAGTCGATGGCGGCAAGCGCGGCGTTGTCGTCAAGCGGCGCCGTGCGGACCTTGAGAAACTGGCCCGGAAGATCCAGGTGCGCGCCGCGCTGCATGTACAGCACCCCGGCGACAGCGGCAATCACGCAGACCACGCCGATGGCCCAGGAGATCAGCAGGTTCTTACTCATGTAATGTAATGAATAGCATGGAGTGGACCATCCAGGCGGGCCGCACCGTCGAAATTCGCGAGGGCGATATCACCCGCGTTGCCGCAGATGCCATCGTAAACGCCGCCAACTCGGGCCTGGTGGGCGGCGGAGGCGTGGACGGCGCCATTCACCGCGCCGGAGGACCTTCGATCATGCGCGAACTCGACGGCATCCGCGCGCGCATCGGGCGCTGCCCCACCGGCGGCGCTGTTGCCACGGCCGCCGGAGCGCTCCCGGCGAAGTACGTGTTCCATGCCGTAGGTCCCGTCTATCGCGATGGCGCGCACGGCGAGCCCGAACTGCTGGCGTCGTGTTACCGCAAGTGCCTGCGACTGGCCGAGGAGCGCGGCGTCCGCACCATCAGCTTCCCCGCCATCAGCGCCGGAATCTACGGTTACCCCATCCGCGACGCAGCCGCCGTTGCGCTTCGCGAGGTGGCGGCGCATCTGGGGAACCCGGCCAACAGCGTGGAGCGCGCCATCTTCGTGCTCTTCGGTGACAGCGCTTTCGAGGCTTATCTCGCGGTGTGGAGGACGCTGCGCGCGGCGAAGTAACTAAAGTCGCGACGAATCGCGACTCAGCGCGCTCGAAAGTGCGCGCCACAAACGCTTGTGGCAAGTCGTTAGCGCGGACGGGCGGCTGAAGCGTCGGCAGCGGCGGCCGGTTTGGGTTGGGCGTTCATTCGCTGCACAATCGTGCGCTTGGCGGTTTCGAGAAGGGCGCTTGCCTTGGGCATGGAATCCACGGCTTTGAGCACTTCGGGATCGAGCTTCGAACCGAGCTGGGCGGCCGCGTCCACGTCGAAAGCCGTGGTGTACATTTCACGGGCGAGATTGCGGCGAATCCAGTCGTGGTCCATCGCGAACTCGTTCTCCGTGAACTGCACGTTCTGCTTGATCAGGTAGTCGTGAAGTTCCTCGATGACGTCTTCGTTTGGCATCCAGCCTTTGGCCAGCTGGGGGCTGTGCGTCGCGAAGTAGGTGCGGGTGAAGTTGAACAGACTCTCGCGGAATAGCTGAGTCTCCAGGCGGTCCAGCTTGGGGGTTTCGTACTTCTCATCGGGCGTGATGCCACCGCCGCCGTAGACCGTGCGGCCGCTATCGGTCATCTTCACGTCGTTCGGGTTACGGGCGTCCGCGTCCTTGTGGAAATAGTAATCGTAGAACGACCGATTCGAGTAGTCGCGCTGAATCAGGCGGCCGCTCGGGGTGTAGAAGTGCGCCGTGGTCAGCGCCAGGCCGGTATTTTCCGAGAGCGGATAGACCGTCTGCACCAGGCCCTTGCCGAAAGTAGTTTCGCCCAGAACCCACCCGCGGTCATGGTCCTGCAAGGCCCCGGAGACGATTTCGGCCGCCGATGCGGAGGAGCGGTTCACTAGAACCACAATGGGGTACTCCCGGCCGCGGTTTCCCGTGCGGGCGACGTAGCGCCGCTCGGCGGACGAACGGCCGCGGTGCGATACGACGACTTGCCCTCTTTGCAGGAAGCGGTCAGCCACGGCAACGCCTTCGTTCAGCAGTCCGCCGGGGTTATCGCGCAAATCAAGCACGAGTCCGTTGATGTTCGATTCGCCCAGCTTGCCCAACGTGTCTTCCAGCTCACGGCTGGTGTTTTCGCCGAAACTCAAAACCTTCACATACGCGACGCCCGGCTGGATCCAGAACGCATCCTGAACGCTCTTACGGCTGATCTCGTCGCGGGTCACCGTCAACAAAATGGGATCGGCCGTGCCCTCGCGGACGATGCCGATAGTGACCTGCGTTCCCCGGGGACCCTTCAGCAGGTCGGCAACTTCGGTGGTACTCAGATTGTCTGCGTTCTTCCCGTTGACTGTGCTGATGATATCGCCCGGCCGCACACCGGCCTTGTAGGCGGGCGAACCCGGGAACGGGGCTATCACGACGGTCTTGCCGTTGCGGGGCCCTACCTGCATGCCGACCCCGAAGTAATGCCCTCGCTGGTCGTCGCGGAGAGCCTGGTAGCTCTTGGGATCGAAGAAGTTAGAGTGCGGGTCAAGGGTCCGGAGCATGCCCGGGATGGCTCCGTTATAGATAGCCTTGTCGTTATTCAGCGGTTGGGCGTAGTTCTGCTGTACCAGGGCAAGCGCATTCGTGAAGAGAGCCACATCCTGGCTGGGAGCGGCGGCTTCCGAGGTGTCGGCAGCGGCTCCGGGCTGGGGGGCCAAGAGACCTCCCGCCAGCGCAAAAATGAAGATAACAAAGGGCAGAATTAAGACTGATCTGTTCCGGCGCATCCACTGACCTCAGGCCTCGAAATGCATTTCCCGCTCCATTAGACGCGACACGAGGGCAGTTGGCTACCGAAAAAGGTCGCGGAACGCCCGTTACTCCGCGGGGGCTGGAGGAGCCGCCTGGCGGTGTATCGCGTCCAGAACCCCATTGATGAACTGAACGGAGTCTTCGCTTGAGAACTTCCGCGCCAGCTCCAGCGCTTCGTCGATGGCTACTGCCGCGGGGGTGCCGGCGTACAGAATCTCATACGCGGCCAAGCGGAGGATGTTCCGGTCCACCGCCGGCATCCGCTCCATGCGCCAATGTTCGGCGTGCTTGACGATGCGCTCATCGATCTCCGGCATGCGGGCAACCGCTCCGCAAACCAGTTCGGAGACAAACGCTTCCCGCTCGGGCCGCTCCTCGCTGTAGAGGGTGGCGTAGTAAGCCTCGATGGCGTCTTCCACCGGCTGCCTGCAGGAATCCCAGAGGAAGAGAATCTGCAACGCGCGCTGCCTGGACTTGCGGCGTGAGGGCATTACTTGTCCTGGCGCAGCGAGCGCAGCAGGTTGGCCATCTCGATGGCCGACATGGCGGCATCGAAGCCCTTATTGCCGCCTTTGGCTCCGGCGCGGTCGATGGCTTGCTCCAGAGTGTTCGTGGTGAGCACGCCAAAAGCCACGGGTACGCCGGTTTCATAGGACGCGTGAGCCACGCCCTTGGCTGCTTCCGCGGCGACGTAATCGAAATGCGGCGTCTCTCCGCGAATGACGGCGCTCAGACAAATTACCGCGTCGTAGCGGTGGGCTCGCGCGAGCTCCGCCGCGACCATCGGCACCTCCCAGGAGCCCGGGACCTTGATGACGTCGATCAGGTCCTGATCGGCCCCGGTACGCGTCAGCGCGTCCATGGCGCCGCCGAGCAGCCGCTCGGTAATGAAGCTGTTGAACCGGCTGATCACAATCGCAATGCGCAGACCGGCAGCCGAAAGCTGACCTTCGAATACTTTGGACATGTTCTACTTTCCCGTAAAGGCAGGGCGTCTCTTTTCGAGGAATGCCCGCGTGCCTTCACTGCAATCTTCGGTAGCCGCGCAAACCGCGAAGGCGGCGGCTTCATAACTCAAACCGGACTCAAGGCCCATATCGAGCCCGGCATCCACGGACCTGAGCGCCATTTCGAGCGCAACCGGCGCGTTGGCCAAAACTTTGCCCAGCCAGGCGCGCGAAAAACTCAGCAGTTCGGCCTGCGGCACCACGGCATTCACGAGGCCGATGCGATAGGCCTCCTCCGCTTTGATGGGTTCGCCCGAGAGCAGAAGCTCAAGAGCGCGCCCGCGGCCTACCAGGCGCGGCAGACGCTGCGTCCCGCCGTACCCCGGAACTATGCCCAGCTTCGCCTCGGGCTGCCCGAACTCGGCGTTATCCGAGGCGAACCGCACCGCGCAAGACATAGCCAATTCCATGCCGCCCCCAAGAGCGTAGCCATTCACGGCGGCGACCACTGGCTTCGAGAGGGTTTCGATCAGCCGGAATACCGCCTGCCCCTCGCGAGCGAAACGCTGCGCCTTCGCCGGCGAAAGGGCGGCCAGTTCGCCGATATCGGCCCCCGCCACGAACGCTTTCTCCCCGGCTCCCGTCAGGATCGCTGCCCTGATTTCGGGCTCATGCTCCACCTGCTCAAAGGCCTCCCGCAACTCGCGAACGATATCCGTAGAAAGCGCGTTGCGCTTCTCCGGGCGGTTCACGGTCACAAGGGCTATGCCCGAGGCATCCGCCTCAAACCGGATGTAACTATAGGGCATTAGGAATCAGTGTAACACCCGGCCCCAGTGGCTTAATTTGGCGGTTCGCGGTCCATTTGCGGGGTTTTCCGCTCGATTCGCGGCGACGCTCGCGAAAGCAAACCCGGCGGACGGGCCGCGGCTATGCAGCTCTCTGTTTCAGGTACTCGGCAAAGCGGCGGTCGGGCCCTACGATATGCTGCCTGGTCCAGGCTTCCACGAATGCGGAGAAGGCTCCACATGCCTTGATGGCGCCGGATTCCAGTTCGCCGCGGACTTCCCGGATTTGTCCCAGCAGCCGGTTATGCTCCAGCGCATGGGGGCCCTGTTCGGCATACTCGTTTGAGCGCATCATCTCCTCTTCGGAGGCGAAATGAGCCTCAACCAAATCGATCAGGTCGTCCAGGAGCTTCCGCAGTTCGATTTTCGGCCGGCCGCTTTCGACAGCCACCCGCAGCCATCGGACGGCCTGGAGGACGTCCCCGTGCTCGCGATCCACCCGCGGGATCGAAAGCGACAGTTCTTTGTCCAAAGCCGGGGTCACCATAGCATCATCTTAGAAACCCGGGCCGCTCCCGCCAATACTGCCCTTGGTTAGGAAAGCGGCCCGGAATGGACGGCCGATCACATTGGAATCCTCAAGCTCCGGCCATATGGGATAATCGGACGAGTACCCCCACATCGCATGGACCGCGAATTTATCCGGAATTTCTCCATAATTGCGCATATCGATCACGGCAAATCGACCCTTGCCGACCGCCTGCTCGAAACCACCGGCGCGCTATCCCATCGCGAAATGATGGAACAGGTTCTGGACTCGATGGACCTGGAGCGCGAACGGGGCATCACCATCAAAGCGCATGCCGTACGGCTGAACTACCGCGCCGATGACGGGATTGATTATCAGTTGAACCTAATCGATACGCCGGGCCACGTGGATTTCTCCTACGAAGTCTCGCGCAGCCTTCAGGCCTGCGAAAGCGCGCTGCTGGTGGTGGACGCCTCGCAGGGCGTGGAAGCGCAGACGCTCGCCAATACCTACCTGGCGCTGCACCATAACCTGGAAATTCTTCCTGTAATCAATAAGATTGACCTGCCGGCCGCGGAACCCGAGCGCATCCGGGAGCAGATTGAAAGCGTCATCGGCCTGGACGCGAGCGGCGCGCTCCTGGTGAGCGCCAAGCAGGGCACCGGCGTGCATGAAGTGCTGGAGGCGATTGTCCACCTGACGCCGCCGCCCAAAGGTTCGCCCGATACGCCGCTGCGGGCGCTGATCTTCGATTCGTGGTTTGACCCATACCGCGGCGTGATCATTCTGGCCCGCGTGGTGGACGGACGGCTCCGCAAGGGGCAGCGCATCAAGCTTTGGGCCAAGGGCCAAACCTTCGAGGTGGAAGGGTTGGGCTACCAGGCGCCTAAGGCGACGGCGTGCGACGAGCTTTCGGCGGGCGAAGTGGGCTTCCTGTTCGCGGGAATCAAGACGGTTTCCGACGCCCAGATAGGCGACACCATCACCGACGCCACGAACCCGGCTTCGGAAGCGCTGCCGGGATTCGAAGAGATCAAGCCGATGGTATTCGCCGGATTGTATCCGGTGGAATCCCACGAACACGGGTTGCTGCGCGACGCGCTCGAAAAGCTGCGCCTCAACGACAGCGCCTTCAGCTTCGAACCGGAGAACTCGGTGGCGCTGGGCTTCGGGTTCCGCTGCGGCTTTCTCGGGCTGCTGCACCTGGAGATCGTGCAGGAGCGGCTGGAGCGGGAATTCAATATCGACCTGATTACTACCGCCCCGAGCGTGCGCTACCGGATCACGACCACGGCCGGAGAGGTAGTCGAAATCGACAACCCGACCAAGTTCCCGGACCCCTCCCTGATCGAGCAGATCGACGAACCGATCATCGACGCCACGGTGATTACGCGCGAGGAATACCTGGGGGGAGTGCTGAAGCTGCTCGAAGATAAACGCGGCATTCAGAAGAAGTTCGAACACCTCGGGGGCGGGCGCGTGATGCTGCTGTACGAACTGCCGCTGAACGAAATCGTGCTCGATTTCTACGACCGGCTGAAATCCGTTTCGCGCGGCTACGCTTCGCTCGATTACCACCTTGCGGGCTACCGCGTTTCCTCGCTGGTGAAGCTGGACGTGCTGGTGGCGGGCGATCCCGTGGATGCGCTCACCATCATCGTTCACAAGGAATTTGCCGCCGAGCGCGGCAGAGACCTGATTTCGCGCTTGCGCAAGCTGATTCCGCGGCAGATGTTCGAAGTCCCCTTGCAGGCGGCCATCGGCAACCGCATACTGGCGCGCGAAACCATTTCGCCTCTGCGCAAGAACGTGCTGGCCAAGTGCTACGGCGGAGACATCAGCCGCAAGCGCAAGCTGCTCGAAAAGCAAAAGGAAGGCAAGAAGCGCATGAAGCGCGTGGGGCGCGTAGAGATTCCGCAGGAAGCGTTTCTGTCCGTACTCAAGGTCGGTCAGTCGGACGAAATCGAATAGTCCGCAGCCGTTATTCCGCAGTTCCGTGGGGCATGGCCGCGGGGCGCACCCCGTTACCGCCCCTCACCCCAGGCCAGATATGCCGCGCCGTATAATCCGGCTTCGTTATCCAGCAGAGCCGGGGCTATGCGCGTCTCGTCTCTGGTGGCGCGGTAGGTGAACGAGCGGCGTTCGAGAGTATGCATCATCGCGGGCGCGAAGAAATGCCACGCCGGCAGCATGCCGCCGCTCAGAAGATACAGCGGGAAATTGAACGTATTCACGAGCGTAGCCAGCGCCGCGCCCAGCGACTCGCCCACGATCCGCCAGATTTCGCGCGCCTTCTCGCCAGCCGGGCTGTCGGTGAGGGCCAGGTCGTGTACGTCCTCCGCGCTCAACTCGTCGCCCAGTTGCAGCAGGCGGGCCATCGCCGAGACAGCGGTGGCGGAAGCGTACCTTTCGAGACAGCCCCGGTTTCCGCAGCCGCACGGATTTCCGCCCGGAACCACGGTGATGTGTCCCAGTTCGCCGGCCATCCCCACGTAGCCGCGCAACACCCGGCCGCCGCAGATGATCCCGCCGCCGATGCCGGTGCCGAGCGTCAGCAGCACCAGGTCATCCACCTCTCGTCCCGCGCCGAACCACTTTTCGCCAAGGGCCGCCGCGTTGGCGTTGTTCTCCAGAATCACGGGCGCTCCGAGGCGGCGGATAATTTCATCCTGTATCGGGAAATTCTCCAGATACGGCAGGTGATTGCAGTTGGTAATGAAGCCGTCCCTGATGCGAATAAACCCCGGCGCGCTGACGCCCACGCCCGCCAGGCCGGCCGCGCCGTGCAGCGCCCGCAGGGTCTCAATCGCCGCAACCATATCGCCGAGGACCGCCTCACGCCCTTCCGTGAAGTTGGTGCGGCCTTCCACTTTGTCGAGCATTCGGCCGGAAGCGTCCACCGCGGCAGCGCGCAGGTTCGTTCCGCCCAGGTCGACTCCGATTGAATATGTGGCCATGCAACGGAATCATAGCACCGCGGGAAATTAGGGCAAGCGAAATCGACCAGGCTCACGCCTTCGCGGTACTAGCCGGGGCTACTCCCACTCGATGGTGCCCGGCGGTTTGTGAGTGAGGTCGAGGAACACGCCCGCGACGCCATCCACCTGCATGAGTTCCGCCTGCATCTGTTCGAGCAACCCGGCGTCGATCGCAACCGACCGCGCGGTCATGCCGTCCACCGAATCCACGGGCCGCAGCACGATGGAGTCGGGCCAGGCGGGCCCGCAGCCCAGCGGAATCAGAATCACCGGGAACTGCCAAACCTTGTTGTCGTATCCGCTCTGGTGAGAGAGCCGGCGCACGATGGCGTCCGCGCGCCGCAGCCGGTCCAGCCGGGCCGAAGTGAGCGAACAGGCGCTGACCTGCATACTTGCGAGTGGCTCCCGCGTCTGAACTGCGGCAATCACGCGGTTCACGGAAGAGAAACGGTTGATCAGGTAGGTAGCGCGGTCGTGGTCCGCGGTATCGATGGCCAGCACGGGCGCATAGCTGCGCGAGTCGCCCTGCACGCCCACCGAATTCACGGGAATGATGAAGCCCTCCTCGGCGACCCGCACAGGCGCATCGAACTCGGAGCACAGGCAGCGGATGGCAAGGCCCGGACCCGGGAAGGGATGGCGCTCGATCAGTTCCGCTGGTAGGCCCAACTCGCGCCCGACTTCGCGCACTTCATCCTTATAGAAGGATTTCAGCGGCTCGATGATCCGCCCGCTCTCAATCAGCTTGCGGATGCCCTCCACGCGGTTGTGATGCGTCTTGATGACGGCGGCGTTGGCCGTGCCGCCGGATTCGATCGTATCCGGATAGATGGTGCCCTGCCCGAGAATCCAGCGCTCGTCGGCCAAATGGCGCTCTTGGGCGATGCGCTCCTGAATGCCCACGAACGCTTCGCCGATGATGCGGCGCTTCTGCTCGGGGTCGGTCGCGCCCGCCAAAGCGCCCAGGAACAGTTCCCCCGCCTCTTCCACGGCGACGCCGGGCAGGCGGCGGACGAAATCGGTTTCGCCCTCGCGCATCAGGCCCGTATCCACATAGACGCCGCGCACGCGGTCTTCTCCCAGCGCGCGGATGCAGAGGGCGAAGGCCACGCTCGAATCCACGCCTCCGCTGACGAAGAAGAACACGTTGCGGTTGCCCGCAGCCTCGCGAATTTCCTGCTCCAGCATGGGCACGCGGTGGCGCGGGTCCCAATCCTGCCGGCACCCGCAGACGCCGAAAACGAAGTTGGAGAGGTATTCCCTGCCGCGCGTAGTGTGTACCACTTCGGGGTGAAACTGGAGGCCGTAGAGCCGCTTTGCGGGGGCGGCGATAGCCGCAATGGCGCAGGTTTCCGTTGAGCCCACCGCGGTGAAGCCTTCGGGAACTTCCGCCACCACGTCGCGATGGCTCATCCACACCTGCTGCCGCCCGGCCAGGCCGGAAAACAGGGGGTCGGCCGCCTCGGCCAGATCCAACGTGGCGAAGCCGTATTCGCCCTTGTCGCCCTTGCGCACCTTGCCGCCGAGCAGGTATGCCATGAGCTGCTGGCCGTAGCAGATTCCCAGCACGGCTTTGCCGGAAGCGAAGATGGCGGGGTCCACGGTGGGGCTGCCGGGGTCGTAAACGCTGTTCGGCCCCCCGGAGATGATGATGCCGCGCGCCTCGGCCAACTCCGCGGCGGGAGCGTCGCTCGGGCGCACCTCTGCGTAGACGCCCAGATCGCGAACCTTCCGGGCAATCAGGTGGCAATACTGCCCACCGGCGTCAAGAACAAGAATTTGCGGAGTGGGATTCAAACTCCGATGTTAGCGCGGACCAAGGGGTTCCCCAAAGCCCAGTCTTCAGCCCGCCCCCAGGATTTCACCCGAGCCGCCTCTGCGTGTTATCCATGTAACATGCCCGAAAGAGTTGCTGTTTTCGATACCACTCTGCGCGACGGCGAGCAGGCAGCCGGCACCCGCCTAGGCAGCAAGGAGAAACTGCACATCGCCGCCCAGTTAGCCCGGCTCGGAGTGGACGTGATTGAGGCGGGGTACCCTAACTCCTCCCCGGAAGATTTCGAGGCCGTACGCCTGGTGTCGCGCGAGATCGAAGGCCCGGCCATTTGCGCTCTGTCGCGGGCCGTGCCTTCCGATATCGAGTCTTGCGGGAAGGCCTTGGCCAAAGCCAAGCGGCCCCGCATCCATACGGGCATCGGCGCCTCCGACGTGCATATCCTCGGCAAGTTTCGGGACGAGAAATACGGGCGCACGCTCGAAGAAAAGCGCGAACACATCCTCCAGATGGCCGTAGACGCTGTGAAACTGGCCCGGCAATTCGTGGGAGAGGTCGAGTTTTACGCGGAAGACGCCGGACGTTCCGAACCGGCCTATCTGTTCCGCATGATCGAGGCGGTGATCGCCGCCGGGGCAACCGTGGTCAACATCCCGGACACCACCGGCTACACCGTTCCCGAACAGTACGGCGCCTTGATCCGCTCGCTCTGCCAGAACGTGCCCAACATCAAGCAGGCCACGATCAGCGTGCATTGCCACGATGACCTCGGAATGGCCGTCGCCAACACCCTGGCGGGCGTGCGCAACGGCGCGCGGCAGGTGGAAGGCACCATCAACGGAATCGGCGAGCGCGCCGGCAACGCCGCCCTCGAAGAGGTCGTGATGGCGCTGCGGACCCGCGCCGATTATTTCGGCGTTAAGACCGGCATCGATTCCCGCGAACTGTACCGTACCAGCAGGATGGTGGCTGACCTTCTCGGCATGGCCGTGCCTCCGAACAAGGCCATCGTGGGCCGCAATGCGTTTTCGCATAGCTCGGGCATTCACGTGGACGGTTTCCTGAAAGAGCGCGAGACCTACGAAATCCTGCGGCCCGAGGACGTGGGCATCGAAGAAAGCCGCGTGGTTCTGACCGCGCGCACCGGCCGCGCGGGGCTTCGCGACCGTCTTGGCAAGCTCGGCTTCAAGCTTTCCAAGGACGAGTTGGATCAGGCCTATCAACGCTTCCTCAAGCTGGCCGACAAGAAGCAGGAGGTTTTCGACGAAGACCTGGTCTCCATCGTCCACACCGACGTGTGGGCGCCGCCGGAACTCTACAAGCTCGAATACCTGCAAATCTACAGCGGCACTTCTTCTATCCCCACCGCAACAGTGAAGGTGAAAGTGGGCGAGCTGACTCACGCCGGTTCGGCAATCGGGGACGGCCCGGTAGACGCCACCTGCAAAGCCATATCCAGCGTAACGAAGACATCCGCGAAGATGTTGCGCTACGAAATCCGCGCCGTAACGGGCGGCGCCGAGGCCATGGGCGAAGTCACGGTGCAATTAGAGGATGCCGGCCGCCGCGTGCTGGGCCGCTCCGTTTCCACCGACGTAATCGAAGCCAGCGCCCGCGCGTATCTGGATGGGTTGAACAAGTTGGCCAACATTCACGCCGCTACGGGAGCATAGCAAGGCGCTTCTCGGCTTAACGGAACCCGCTCCGCGAGCCTGTGGGGCAGGCCCCCCGGTGCGTACCGATCCCCTGATCGGCGCCGATTCGGGCCTTCCACGCCGCCTCGGGTTTGCCCGGACCGGGGGGCCGGCGCGGGCGAGGGCGCCCGCCCCACAATGTGCCAGCGCTGCAATACATCTAGCCGCGCATGTACAGATCGCTGCCGATCACTTTCAGGTGGTCCTGATAGTCGCTCCTGCCGTACATAGCATCGCGGAAACTGACCAGTTCGATGCGGTTCTGTTTGATCCAGTTCTTCAACCTCGGATCGCACATGGCCGCGACGTCCTGTGTCCGGCCGACGACGAACTGCTGGGCGCGGGGGCGGTTGGCGCGCTCACCCAGGCGATAGGTGTAGTAATCCACGTACCCCGGGTGCCAGGCCTGCGCGAAGACGTAGTCCGGCGGATAATCCAGTATGCCGACGCGGTCTTCCGTATAGAACAGGACCGGGTCGTAGAATTGCTCGACCTTCCCGATGGAATCGGTCAAGAGGTCGATGTAAGCGAACGTGCCCGCCGGCATGATGATCTTGCGGGCTGCGAATTGCGGATCGGGACCCTGGCCGCCGGCCGGGGGTTGAGGCGGGGCCTGGGCCGGCGCGTTGGGAGCGCCGCCCCGCCCGGCTGCGGGGGCTGCTGGAGCGCCCGCCGGAGCCGCGCCCGGAAGGTTGTAATACTTCGCCCATTCCTCTCCGGCCGCCTTGGCATCGCGGATGCGCTGATTATACTTGTCTGAATAGGCCTTCGTTTTCGCGTTCGGCGGAGCGTTGACCGTGAAATTGCCAATGAGGCCGAATTGTTCCGACACCTGCGCCATAGCCCTGCCCCAGGGAGCCGTGCCCCTGCCGCCACCGCCGGTATCCGGAGCTTTGCCCAATATCTTGACGCATCTCTCCATCTGAGCGCGCAGTTCCAGCAGAGCTTCTTCGAACACGACGTCTTGCGCCTGGCTCAGATCCGTTCTGAACCTTCCTGCAAACTCGCCGCTCTTCTCGATGAGGGAGGGAACGCGCTTGGGGTCGGCCACCGGCGCGCCCCACATATGCGTGTGCCAGCCGACGGAGAGCCACGGGAACTTGGTCAGGCGCTCCAGGGCGTCTTCAGTGCCCGGGCTATCCAGCATAACGTCAGCCGCTGTTACCACGCCGTTCTCAATCGCCTCGAAACTTCCGATGTTGCAGAACTTGGACATGCCGATGTCGTCCGCCCGGACGACCATCTTCCGGTTCACTTTCGCCGTTCCCTGAGCCGCTAGCGGCAGCGCATTAAGCAGGGCGATGCCGGCGGCGCCGGCGGCAGCGGTTTGAATGAATGCTCTACGGTCCGTTGTCATCTGATTTCCTTTCGTTTCAGTGCCGCAATACAAAGGGAAAGATCCGCCGGGCGGCTCTCCGCGGTCTATTGAGCCGCCCGGCGTTCGATCTTCATCCGCACAGTTGTTCGCGACCGGCGCCGAAACAACGTGCGCAGCGATGTCTTATTCCGCTTTAGAACTCAATCCGCAGCGTCGTCGAAATCACGCGCGCGGGCAAGGTCGACGTGTACTGCCCATACTGAGTGTTCAGGTTGGTCGCCCCGGAAAGGCTCATGGTAGCGCCGATCACAGAGCGAAGCATCACGAGGAGAACGATCTCGGGCGGTAAACACTATCTGCGCGAGTTAGCCGCGCCCCTGACTGGGCCTCTTGGGCCTTCGAACGACGAATCCATTCAGTGATCTGGGA
The DNA here is from genome assembly GCA_903925975.1 of uncultured Acidobacteriia bacterium. Taxonomy (GTDB): domain Bacteria; phylum Acidobacteriota; class Terriglobia; order Bryobacterales; family Bryobacteraceae; genus BOG-224. Next base: position 42,840 of record CAIYHG010000149.1, read on the forward strand.
GCGGATCGGAAAGCGTTGGCGACAGGCCCGAGGCGTTGCATGAGAACCGCGCCGGCTTTGCGCAAGCCTCCGCGAAGTTCGCGGGCCTGTTCGGGCTTGGCCGGACCAGGGGGTCCGGCGCGGACGAGGGCGTCGGCCCCACTTGGTTTACCCGCGCTTCTTCTTATAGCTCCGCGCTAACTCCATGTAGACGCCTAAGTCGCGGTCGAGGTCCGATTGCGTGCCGTCGAAGTAGAAGTTTCTGATGGGGATGCCGCCTAAGTCGCGGCTGATGCGCGGGTAGATGGCTTCGCAGACGATGCCGTTCATGCACGTGAAGGGGCTGATATCGATGATGCCGGCGGCGCCCTTCCTGGCCAGATAGACCACCTTGCCTACGTTCAGCACCATTTCGCCGAACGCGCCCTCGCGCGGCAGATACGGGCGCGCGCAATCGAGAATCTCGTAGATATCGGGTTCCTCGCGGCCTTTGAAGTCTTCGGCGAGCGCCTCGATCAGCACGTGCTCGTCGTGCTTCTGCACGCGTTGGCGTACCCAGTTGCCTAGCGCTTCCAGGGTCCAGATGCGGCCCGCCAGCTTGAGTTTACGGAAATGCTCGGAGTTGGTATACCAGATCCACTCGACGATATCTGAGAGCCACCCCTCGGCTCCGTAGCCTTCCAGACGGCGGACCAGGTCTTCATTCGAAAACGTGTTCAGGCGGCAGAAGATTTCGCCCACGATGCCAATTACCGGGAGCCCGCCGGGTTTGGTTCCCAGCTTCCGGAAGCGGTCGCGGCCCCGAATAATCGCTTCGCGGAGCGCGTGCAGCTGCGCACCGGGGTCGGTGGATGTGGTTTCGATGGTTTTGCAGACGTCATCGAGCGATTGTTCGTAAATGCCATCGGCGTCGCCCGGCGCGGCCTCGTACGGGCGGTGAATCAGCAGCAGCTTTTGCAGCAGGTCGGCTGCGAGCAGGGCGCGCCAGCCGGTGCGCACGAACGGCTTCGAAAGCGTCCCCAACCCTCCGTAGGCGTTCTTACTGGTAGGCGAGAGTATTTCCACCCCGGCGTGCCCGGTAGTATCGAGCACGTGCCGCAGATACGGCGCGTATTGGCCGAAACGGCAAGGGCCTTCGGCGGTGGGCATGAACAGGGCCACGCGGGAGGAATCCGTGCCCGGCGTTTCGAGCAGGCGCATGAAATCGCCCACGGTGACCTTGGCTGGATAGCATTCGTCGCCCGAAGTATACTTGGCGCCGAGTTCGCGGGTTCGGTCGTCGGAGGGCGGCGTCGGTTCCGCATCCAATCCGATGGCGCGGAAAGCGGACGCGAACGCCCGCGCGCTGCCGTAAGCCATCGGAGGAATGTAGATGCGCTTGCTCTTTAGTGGATGGTCGGCTGCCCCGGCCGCGGTGTTTGCGGGGGCGGCTCCGTCGACGATTGGTAACATCGCAGGATCCCTTTACTGTCCAGATACGCTTCGCAGCGAGTCATATACCCGGCATCGTTGCCGTGCCCGTCGAATTGCAGAATCAGCAACGGCGCCCCGGCTGCCTCGCGGGCAAAGTGCTTGATGTAGGAATCTGGCCCGCACTTGAAGTTGGTGATGTAGATCAGGTGCAGATTGGGGCGTGCGGCCGCTTCCTGGGCCGCGCGCAATATCTTGCGGCCCGAAATCCAGAACATGTTCGAGTACGCGTCGCCGATCTCCTCCCGGCCGGTCACCAGGAAATCGAGCGGTATCACGTTGGCGCCGTAGCGGTGGCGCAACTTCTTGGGCACGTCGCAGTTCACGCCGCGGTCATAAATATTGTAGCTGCGGCCAGCCAGAATCAGCCCCGGTTCGCCCGTTTGGTCGAGGATGGCGAGGGCGCGGCGTCCGGCATCGAGAAGCTTGGCCTGGAAGTCGCGCTGCGCGGCGAACGCGGCATCTACCGCGCGGTCGCTCGCGCGCTGCGTCACGCCGATGCGGCGCATGGTTTCGCCGAGCGATTTCTTGATCTGCGCCGGCCCGAGGTGGAAGTGCAGCGTCGGGATCAGGAAGCGGCTTTCGTGCTGCTCCAGGCCCGGCGCGGCGCGCAGAACCCACGGCAGCGTCTGGTTCCACGGGCAATAGTGGGGCGCGCTGGCTGACGCCTCTCCCTCCGCGTCCACCAGGTTGGGGACGAGCACGTAATCCACGCCCGATTCCACCAGCGACAGCACGTGCCCGTGCGCCACCTGTATCGGATAGCAGGGCTGGGCCACGGCCATTTCAATTCCCGCGGCGGAAATGCGGGGATCGGTGACGGGCGAAAGTACGGTTTCAATGCCCACTTCCGCGAAATACGCCCGCCAGAACGGCAGTTGATCGAGCATCGCCATCGCGCGCGGCAACCCTACGCGGATCGCGCTGCCCTTGGGGTTCGGCAGGGCTTCGATCAGGCTTTCGCGGTAAGCGAACAGGTCTTCGATTACCGGCTTGCGGCCCGTCGCGGAAGGCTTGCGGAACTTATCGGAGCACTTATCGCCCCAATAGCTCTTCTGCCCCTCGATGACGAACTCCTTCATGTCGCAGAGGTTCGTGCACGCTTTGCAGACGAAATCGCGCGTGGTGAGGTTCAGTTGGTGCAGATCGTAGCCGCGGAAGCGCGACTTCCCGCCGGTAGCCTGATGCCACTGCCGCGCAATCAGAGCCATGCCGATAGCGCCCATCACGCCGTTATAGGGCGGGACGGTGATCTTCTTTCCCAGAATGCTGGCGAACGCTGCCGTGACCGCGTCGTTATACGCCGTGCCGCCCTGGAAGTAGATTACGTTTCCGATCTTGCGCCCGCGCACCACGCGATTGAGATAGTTCAGCGCGATGGAGTAGGCCAAGCCCGCCACGAGGCTGGGAACCGTTTCGCCCTTGTGCAGCCATCCGGTGACGTCGCGCTCCATGAAGACGGTGCAGCGCTCGCCCAAGCGCGTTGGGCTTGCGGCCGAGAGCGCCAGGTTGGCGAACTCGCCCTTGATGCTGATGCCCAATTTTTCCGCCTGCTCTTCGAGGAACGAACCCGTGCCCGCGGCGCATGCCTCGTTCATGGCGAAATCCGTTACCACGCCGTTCTCGATGGAGATGAACTTCGAATCCTGGCCGCCGATTTCGAAAATCGTATCCACAGGTTCGCCGCCGAGGGTGCTGCTGATGTGAATGGCGCCGGTCTTGTGGGCCGTGATTTCGTCGTTGACTGCGTCGGCTCCCACAAACTCGGCGATCAGTTCCCTGCCCGAGCCTGTGGTGCCCACCCCGCGAATTTCGAGGCGATCTCCCCAAAGTTGCTCAAGCTCGGCCAAGCCCTGCTGCACGGCTTCGATGGGCCGCCCCGCCGTGCGCAGGTAAATGTCGTGGATCACCACGCCGAACTCATCGATGGCCACCACGTTCGTGGAGACGGAGCCGATATCGAGTCCCAGGTATGCGGGTATGCGCTGCCCGGGGGCGCCTGGAGAGTACAGGCCGACGCGCTCACGCAACTGAACCACGTTGTTCGAGGAGAGCGGGTTCGTATCCTGCACGCTGGCGTCGGCTTCGTGCTGGCGCAGGCGGTGAATTTCCAGAATGGAGCGTTTGCGAGGCTCCTCGGCCTCCAGGATGGCCGAACCGATGGCGCCCGCCCAAGCGTATTCCGCCGGTACGAAAAGGCCGTCCTCGGAAAGATTGAATGCCTCACGCAAGGCGCGGGTAACGCCTTCGTTCTGCGATACGGCCCCAATCAACGCCACCGGCGCTTCGACGGGCCGCCCCTTCACAATGGAGCCCTTGAAGTTGCGCGCCACGGCGTCGCAAAGCCCGCGCAGAATCTCCGACGGCGAGTAGCCCTTCTGCTGCGCGTGGATCATGTCGCTCTTGGCGAAGACCGAGCATCGCCCGGCGATCCGCGCGGCGCAACTGGCCCCGCACACTAGTTCTCCGACCTCTTCCACCGAGTACTGCATGCGCAGCGCCTGCTGGTCGAGGAACGACCCGGTACCCGCGGCGCATTCGCCCGAGCGGTCGTAATCCACGATGCTCGAGCCTTCCAGGCGAATGTACTTCGAGGCTTCGCCGCCGATCTCGAACACCGTGCGCGCGTGCGGGTACATTTCGCCGATGGTGCGCGCGATGGCCTTGAACTCGTTTTCGTAAAACAGGCCCAATACTTTGGCGATGGTCCGGCTGCCCGAACCGGTGACGCGGATTCCCTCCACCCGGTCTTCGGGCACGATTTGATGAAACTCGTGCAGCAGATCGTAGGCGGATTGGATGGGGCTGCCGGAAATCCGGCGGTAAGAAGACAGAACCAGCGGCGCGCCGTGGAGTTCGGACATGCGGAACTGGGAGCCCTCCACGCACAGTGGGGCTAAAGCCTGACGGTCCTTGGGTTTACCCAATGCGGCCAGTTTGATACTGATGGCTCCGATGTCCAAACCTAAGTTGATGCCCATAATGATGGTCTTACGCTTCCCCACAGTTTGCGGCCATTCGGCCCGGAATTCAATGAAACAGGCCTGAAATGGCTTTTTCCGGCCCTGACAGGCGACGGAACGCGGTTGAGCGGAGCCGGCCCTGGGTGGGCCGGTTCGCCCGGAACTGCTGTGGATTGAGTGGATTTGCTGGTATCCGGCTAGAATCGGATCAGGGAGGAATCATGAGCCGCTGCCAAGGCTACGCCGCCCGGGAAGCGCGAGGCGCACTGGCGCCGTTCCTGTTCGACCGCCGCGATCCGGGGCCCACGGACGTTGCGATCGAAATTCTATACTGCGGCATCTGCCACACCGACATTCATAAGGTGACCAACGAGTGGGGGCACACCAATTTCCCCATCGTGCCCGGCCACGAGGTGATCGGGCGGGTTTCCGCCGTTGGCTCGGAGGTCAGGCGGTTCGCGAAGGGCGATCTCGCGGGCGTCGGCTGCATCGTCGATTCCTGCCGCGTCTGCCCGGCGTGCCTCGATGGGGAGCAGCAGTTTTGTGAAAAGGGCGTGATCTACGCCGATAACTGCCCCGACCGCCACCTGGGCGGGTTCACCCGCGGAGGCTACTCCAGGCACACCGTGGTGGATGAAGCCTATGTCCTGAAGGTGTCGCCTAAGGTGGACCTGGCCGGCACGGCTCCGCTCCTTTGCGCCGGGATCACGACGTACTCGCCTCTGCGCCGCTTCCGCGTTGGGCCCGGCCAGAAGGTCGGCATTGTGGGCCTGGGCGGCCTGGGCCACATGGCCCTGAAGTTCGCGCGCTCGTTCGGGGCGCACGTTACTTTATTCACCGGCTCACCGGGCAAGAAGGAAGACGCTTTCCGCCTCGGCGCCGACGAAGTGATCGTCTCGAGCGACGCGAACGCCATGAGCTCGCAGTGGAGCAGCTTCGATCTGATAGTCGATGCCGTCTCGGCTCCGCACGACGTCAACCTCTATCTGACGATGCTCAAGCGCGGCGGCAACATGGTGCTGCTGGGCGTGCCGCCGGAAGTCAGCATGCACCCGCATTCGCTCATTCGCGGCCGCCGTTCGCTATCCGGTTCGCTGATCGGGGGCATCCCGGAAACGCAGGAGATGCTGGATTACTGCGCCGAGCACGGCATCACGGCCGACGTCGAAGTGATTCCGATTCAGCAGGTGAACGAAGCCTACGAGCGCACGCTGAAGGCGGACGTGAAATACCGTTTCGTGATCGACATGGCGTCTCTGGGCGGGTAGAGGCTCCGGGTGTCACGGTTGGGGTGGCTTTCCTTTGACGCGGAGATGGGATGAGAGGACCGCTCCATCCGCGAAGGCCGGCTCATAAACCCGAGCCATCCGCAAAACGCTGGTGTATATTTAGGTTAGCTTGCGACAGATCGCGGTTCTAACCGTCGCGCTCGCGCTCGCGAACGCCGTGCCGGCCGCCGAAAAGGCGGTTACGGTGGACGTGGACGGGATGGTGCACCCCATCACCGTCGATATCGTCCGAAGCGCCATAGCACGCGCGCGCCAGGAGCGCGCCGCCGTGCTCATCGTTCGCCTGAACACGCCCGGCGGCCTGATGGACGCCATGCGCGAAACCATCCAGGAAATCGTCTCTTCCCCGGTCCCGGTAATCACGTACGTCGCCCCAAGCGGCGGACGCGCGGCTTCAGCGGGCTTCTTCATCCTGGAGGCGGGCGATATTGCGGCCATGGCTCCGGGCACCAATACGGGAGCGGCGCACCCGGTCGCCCTCACGGGCGAGATGGATGCCGTCATGAAGGCCAAGGTCGAAAACGACGCGGCGGCCTACCTGCGCAGCATCAGTTCCAAACGCGGCCGCAATAGCGCCCTGGCCGAAACCGCCGTGCGCGAGAGCAAGTCATTCACCGAGCGCGAAGCCCTCGACCAGAAACTCATCGACCTGGTCGCCGCGAATGAAACGGCACTGCTCCAGGCAATCGACGGCCGCACGGTCACGCGCTTCGATGGCAGCGCGCAAACCCTGCGCACGGCCGGAGCCGAGGTCGAGGCGTACCAGCGAACGCCGCGGCAGAAGATCGTCTCCGCAATTGCCGATCCGAACATTGCGCTCATCCTGCTGGTGGTCGGCGCGCTTTGCATCTACGTCGAATTCACTACGCCGGGCTTGATCGCGCCCGGAGTCGTGGGCGCCATTCTGCTGTTGCTGGGGCTCTCCGCCCTTTCGGTGCTGCCCATCAATTGGCTCGGCGCGTCGCTGCTCGTGCTTGCGTTTGTATTATTCGCGCTCGAAGCCAAGCTCACTTCGCACGGGGTCCTCGCCGTGGGCGGCGCGGCCGCGATGATTTTGGGCTCGGTGATGCTGGTGAGCAGCCCGCTTCCCGAAATGCGCGTGCGGTGGAGCACGGCGATTGCGCTAGCGTTGCCGTTTTCCGCAATCACGGCGCTGTTGCTCTCGCTGGCCGTGCGGGCGCGGCGCGCGAAAGTGGAAACGGGCAGAGAGGGCATGATCGGCGAAGTGGGCTCGGCCATCACCGAACTCGCTCCGGCCGGAAGAGTATTCGTTCATGGCGAGTCTTGGGAAGCCGTTTCGGTCCGGCCCGCTGCGGCGGGAACGCGCGTCCGCGTAACCGCGATTCATAACCTGAAGTTGACCGTCGAACCCGAGGATGGAAAAGGAGAGTGAAATGGAATCGTCGAGCCTGCTCACGGTGGTAGTTATCGGGATCATCGTTATCTACCTGCTGAACTCTATCAAGATCCTGCCGGAGTACGAGCGCGGCGTGATCTTCCGCCTGGGCCGGCTGCTCGATCAGCCGAAGGGACCGGGCATCATCCTTGTGTTTGCGCCGATCGACCGCATTGTGCGTGTTTCGCTGCGCGTCGATACGCTCGAAGTCCCGCCGCAGGACCTGGTGACGCGCGACAACGTCACCGTCAAGGTGAACGCGGTGATCTATTTCCGCGTGATTGAGCCCCGGCTGGCGGTGGTGGAAGTGGCGAACTTCCTCTACGCCACGTCGCAGCTTGCGCAGACCACGCTGCGCAGCGTGCTCGGCGAGGCGGAACTCGATGAACTGCTGAGCCAGCGCGAGAAGCTCAACGTGCGCCTGCAAGCCATCCTCGACGCGCACACCGCGCCCTGGGGCGTGAAAGTGACCATGGTGGAAGTGAAGCAGGTGGATCTGCCGGAACAGATGATACGCGCCATCGCCAAGCAGGCCGAGGCCGAGCGCGAGCGGCGCGCGAAGATCATCCACGCCGAGGGCGAATACACCGCCGCAGAAAAGATGGCCATGGCCGCCGAGGTGCTTCAGAAACAGCCCGCCGCGATTCAGCTGCGCTATCTGCAAACGCTGGTGGAAATCGGCGCCAATAACAACACCACCATCGTCTTCCCCCTGCCGCTCGATATAATTGCATCTTTAGGGCGCGCGCTGGACCGCGCCGGGAAAGACGATACTCCTAGCAAGTCATGAAGAATAACGAAACCGGCGAGTACGAACTGGTTGTGGGCAACCGGCAGTTGTTGAGCGGCTTCTTTGTCGTAGTGCTGCTTTGCGCCGTCGCGTTCGCGATGGGTTACGTTGTGGGGCAGAACTCGCCCCGCTCCGCGAAACAGACGGAGATGGCGGCGCAACCTGGGGCCGCTCAGGAGGCCCGTCCGGCCGCCGTGCCGCCGGCCGCCCCGGCGGACGCTGCAGCCGCGCCCCCCACCGCGGGCGAAAATCAGGGCGACGCGGCCGCTCAGCCGGCCGAAGCGCCCCCGCAACCGGTGACCCAACCGGCCATGGATACGCGCGCCGCCCCGGCGGTTTCCACTCCGGCGCCCGCTCAAGCTCCCGCCCCGGCGCCTGTTGCCGCGGCTGACGCCGCTGCCGGCTCATACTGGCAGGTTGGGGCGTGGAAACAAGCAGCGGACGCGCAGGCGCTCCTCATGACTCTGCGCGACGGAGGCATGCCCGCCGCGTTGCGCACCGGCCCCGATAACCTGATCCGGTTGGTGGTGGGCCCTTACTCCGATACGCAGACCATGGGACGCGCCAAGACGGAGTTGGAGACGCGCTTCGGCCTGCACCCGATCCGAAAGTAGCGTGGAAGGACCCCTCGTACAACTCGGCGTCCCTCGCGCCCGGCTACCTGAATGGGCCCGGAAGAGCCCCACGCATTTCGAATCCCTGAATCAGCTCAAGCGGGGATTGCGGGCGCGCAACCTGCATACGGTTTGCGAATCCGCGCGTTGCCCCAACATCCACGAATGTTTTCATCGCGGCGCCGCCACGTTTATGATCCTGGGCAACTGGTGTACGCGCGGCTGCGGCTTCTGCTCGGTGCCGAAGGGCGATCCGGCGAAGCGCGATATGCGCCTCGACCCCGCCGAACCCGCCAATGTCGCCGCCATGGCGGCTGCGATGGAACTCCGCTACGTGGTCATCACCAGCGTGAACCGCGACGACCTGGATGACGGCGGCTCCGGCCATTTCGCCCAGACCGTGCGCGAAGTGCTGCGCGCCGTTCCCAACGCTAAAGTCGAGGTGCTCACGCCGGATTTTAGGGGCGATTTCGAAGCGGTGGACCGCGTGCTCACAGCCGGGCCGCACGTCTTCAATCACAACGTGGAGACGGCCCCGCGCCTCTACCGCCGCGTGCGCCCGCAGGCCGATTACAGGCAGTCGCTCGATGTCTTGCGGTTCGCCGCGCGGCATTACTCGGGCGCGGTGGTCAAATCCGGATTCATGGTCGGCTTGGGCGAAACCGACGACGAAGTCCGCGCCGTGCTCGCCGATCTCCGCTCCGTGGGAACGCGAATCGCCACAATCGGCCAGTATCTGCAGCCCACCCGCCGCAACCTGCCCGTGGCCGTGTACATAGAGCCCGAGCGGTTCGAGGCGTATCGCGAGTATGGCCTCTCGCTCGGATTCAACGCCGTATTCAGCGGGCCGCTGGTCCGCAGCTCTTACATGGCCGACGCGGTGAGCGCCGAGGCCCGGCGGTCGCAGTGCTGAATTTCGCTCTGGCGCTTCTTTCGGCCGCGCTGCTGACGCTCTCCTTCCCGCGTCTCGAAATCGCGTGGCTGGCCCCCGTGGCTCTGGCGCCTCTCTTGATTGCCGCCGCACGCGAACGGCGCCCGCTCCGCCGGTTTCTGTTGGGGTGGACCTGCGGCGTGGCCTACTGGTTCGGGGTCTGCTATTGGATTCAAAACGTCCTCGCCTTCTACGGCGGGTTGGGCGAGATTGCCGGCTGGGCCGTGTTCACCCTGTTCGCGGTGGCGAAGGCGCTGCACATGGGCGTGTTCGCGCTGTTTGCGGGAATTTTGATGCGGCGCTGGTGGGCCGTTCCCGCGGTCGCCGCTCTGTGGGTGGCCATAGAGGTGACTCACGGGCCTCTGGGCTTCGCGTGGCTGGCGCTGGGCAACGCCGGAATCGACATGGCCGTGCCCATGCGCGTCGCGCAATTCACCGGCGTCTACGGCATCTCGTTCCTGTTTATGATGACGGCCGCCACCCTGGCGCTCGCCGCGCTGCGCCGGCGCCGCCGCGAAATGGCCTGGGTCCTCGCGCTGCCGCTGTTGTACCTTTTCCCGAAGCTCCCCGCCGAGCGCCCCGGAGCCAGCACGGCGCTGCTGGTTCAACCGAACATCTCGCAGACCGAGCAGTGGACCTCCGAATCGCTCGATCAAGGCATCCGGCGGCAGATTCTGCTGACACTCCACGGCGCCTCATCGGAGAAGCAACCGCCCGAGATCGTGGCCTGGCCGGAAGTGCCGATGCCCCTGTATTATCAGGAGGACCCGGCATTCCGCGCCTACGCCGACGAGTTAGCCCGCTCGCTGCACGCCTATTTTCTGGTGGGCGTGGTGGCGCACGCGCCTTCGGGCGATCCGCTCAATTCGGCCGCGCTGGTGGGGCCGCAAGGCGGCCTGGTCAGCCGGTACGACAAGGTGAACCTGGTGCCGTTCGGTGAGTTCGTGCCCTGGCCATTCGGATTCGCCAATAAGATCGCCACCGGCATGGGCGATTTCGCCCCCGGCAACCGCGTGGTAGTTTCCGATTTGGGCGCCGGCCACAAGATCGGTACGTTCATCTGCTACGAATCCGTCTTCCCGAACTTCGTGCGCCAGTTCGCCGCCTCGGGCGCCGGGGTTCTGTTCAACATCTCCAATGACGGCTGGTTCGGAAAGACCGCCGCGCGCTGGCAGCACCTCTCCATCGTTCGCATGCGCGCCGCCGAAAACCGCCGCTGGATTCTGCGCTCCACCAACGACGGCATTACCGGCAGCATTGACTCGGCCGGCCGTCTGCGCCGCGCGCTGCCCCTCTACCTCCCGGCCAGCGCCTCCGTGGGCTTCGACTACACCAGCGAGCAGACGTTTTACACGCAACACGGCGATTGGTTCGCCATCGCCTGCGCCACGTTAGCCCTGCTCTGCCTGATTGCCGAGCGCGCCATTTAGTCCCTCAACTGAAAGACGGCAGAATAGGTGGCAATACCACGTCGCCATCCCGAGTTGCGCCCCTAGCGGCCCTTCGGGCCTATCCCACTGGCCCGTGGTACTTTCGGATTAGCTATGTCGAAGTTCCTGATTGGCGTTCTGACCGGCGTAATCCTCGTATTTCTGGTGATTGGCCTGGTCGTCTTCGCGGCGTTTCGTTACGGCAACAAGGCTCCCACAATTCCCAACAATTCGGCGCTCGTGGTGCGGCTTCAGGGCGATATTCCCGAGAAGGCGCCCATGGAATTCCCCGCGCTGTTCGGGGACGACACGGGTAGCGTCACGGTGGCGAATGTGTGGACGGCGCTGCGCAAAGCCGCGGCCGACTCCCGCATCAAAGCTATCGTGCTCGAGCCTGAGGGCTTGACCGCCGGGTGGGGCAAGCTCGAAGAATTGCGCTCCGATATCGAGCGCTTCCGCAAGAGCGGCAAGCCGGTATTCGCCTACCTGCGGCAGCCCGGGACCCGCGAATACTACGTGGCGCTGGCGGCGGACCGCATCTATCTGGGTCCGGAAGAGCCGCTAATGCTGAAGGGCCTGCGCGCCGAAACCATGTACTTCAAGAAGACGCTGGATAAGCTCGGCGTCACCGTGGAGGTGGAACACGCCGGAAAGTACAAGGACTTCGGCGATATGTTCACCCGCGCCGACATGAGCCCGGAAACCCGCGATGTGCTTACCACCGTGGTGGACGACCTCTACGGCAACCTCGTCAACCGCATTGCAGCCGGCCGCCGCAAGAGCGCCGACGAAGTGCGCGCCATCATCGATCGCGGCCCGTTCACGGCCACGCAGGCGCGGCAGGCCGGCCTTGTGGATGAACTCCGGTTCGAGGATCAGATGTGGGGCGAACTGGCCACGCGGCTCGGCTCGGGGCAGCCGAATAAGGTTTCGCTCGCGGCGTATATCCAAGTTCCGCCGGCGTCGGTCGGATTACAGGGCAAGAGCCGGATCGCGCTGGTGGTGGGCTCCGGCGATATCGTGAGAGGCAATCCGGGCGACGACGGCTCGGGCGAAACCGGGCTGACGTCATACGGATTCAACAAACTGCTCAACCGCGTGGCCAACGATGCGGGCATCAAGGGCGTGGTGGTGCGCATCGATTCGCCGGGCGGGGAAGTGACGGCCTCCGACGAGATATGGCGCCAGATGAACCTGTTGAGTAAGAAGAAGCCCGTGGTGATATCGATGTCGGATACGGCCGCCTCCGGCGGCTATTACATGGCCATGACGGGCGACCCCATCGTGGCCTACCCCGGCACGCTGACGGGCTCGATCGGGGTGGTCTTTGGCAAGCCGAATCTGCGCGGCCTCTACGACAAGTTGGGCGTGAGTAAAGAGGCCGTGGAGCGCGGGAAACACTCCGATATCGACTCGGACTACACGCCGCTCACCGCCGAGGAGCGCCAACTGCTGAAAGACGGCATCGACGAAAGCTACCGCGACTTCGTATCCAAGGTGGCCTCCGCGCGGCACAGGCCCGCGAACGAAATCGAACCCGTGGCGCAGGGCCGGGTCTGGCTCGGCTCGCAGGCGCGGATGCGCGGCCTGGTGGACGAACTCGGCGGCCTCGACACCGCATTCGATATGGTCAAGAAGCGCGCCGGCATCCCCGCCGCCGAAGCCGTAACGATTGACGTGCTGCCGGAGCGGACGACGATTCTCGACATGATCATGAAGCGCTCGAGCCCCGAGGAAACAATGGCCGCCAAGATGCGCCTACTAATGGGCCGCATGCCCGTTGAAGCCTGGTTGCGCGGCGGCTACCTGCGGCTGATGCCTTATTGGATCGAAGTGAAGTAGCGGGAGCCGCCCTTATAATTGGACTTCATGAATGAGGTGAGGCCGTTCGCGGGCAAGATCGCGATTGTTACCGGGGCCAGCCGGGGCATCGGGCGCGCCATCGCCGTTCGGCTGGCGCGGGATGGGGCGCGCGTGGCGTTATGCGCGCGGGACGCGGCGGCGCTTGAGGAAGCGCGCGCCGAAATCGAACTCGGCGGGGGCGCGGCGGACGTATTGCCGCTCGACCTTCGCTTGCCGGATGCCCCCGGACGACTGGCCGCGTTCGCCGTGGAGCGGAACGGGCGCATTGACATGGTGGTGAACAACGCCGGGGCTACACAGCGCGGCGAGTTCGAGGCGCTCACCGACGACGAATGGACCGATGGCTTCGCCCTGAAGTTCTTCGGAGCCGTGCGGCTGACTCGCGCCGCGTGGCCTCACTTGAAACTGGCGCGCGGGGCAGTGCTGTTCATTTCTGGAATCGGCGGGCGGACGCCAGGAGCGCAGTTCGGGATTGGCGGGTCAGTGAACGCCGCGCTTCTGTCTCTGACCAAGTCCTTGGCCGATACCGGCCTGCGCGACGGTATCCGCGTAAATGCAATTTGCCCCGGGACCATTCGCACCCAGCGCTTTCAGGCGAGGCTGGAGAAACTGGCGGAGGCGAAAAGCATCGGACTGGCAGCCGCCGAATTGGAGTTTCTGGCGGGCGCGAAGGTGACCCGCATTGGGGAGCCGGAGGATGTAGCAGCGCTGGCGGCCTTTGTACTTGGCCCCGAAGGAAGCCTGCTGCACGGAGCGATTATCGACCTGGACGCGGGGGCGACTAAGACCGTCTGACGGCGAGGGCGCCGCTATCAGGCGCGGAAACAGCCTTTCCGATGACCGGCGCCCAGCGCCCTATACTTGAGAGAGAGCCTGGTTTCTATCGGCTCGCGCCGCCTACCTGTTGAGGAGTTCATACCCGTGTTGATTGATGCGATTGACGTGAAACGAAGGACCCGGTTTGAGATTGATAACGCTCCGTACTCCTGCCTCGAAGTGGAAGTGAACACGCCTACCGCGCGGGGCGGGCAGACCCTGGTGCGCATCAAGATGCGTAACCTGGTCACAAACGCGGTCTTTGAGAGAACCTTCAAGGCGGGCGAGAAGTTCAAAGAGCCGGATCTGCAGACGGTTGCGGCCTCCTACCTGTATAGCGACGGCGACGGTTCCTACTTCCTGGACCAGGAAAGCTTTGAGACCCTCACACTTGCCGAGGAGGTGATTGGGAACACGCGCGACTTCCTGGTGGAAGGCGGCATCGTCGATCTGCTCAAGTACAACGGTAATCCCATCGGCTTGGAATTGCCTCCTTTCGTTGAGCTGGCGATTGCCTTCACGGAACCGGGCGTGCGTGGCGATTCGTCGAGCGGCAGCGTGACCAAGCCGGCCAAGTTGGAGACCGGTCTCGAAATCCGCGTACCCCTGTTTATTAAGGAAGGCGAAAAAGTGAGAGTGTCAACGGAGACCCGCGAGTTTGCGGGGCGGGCCTGACATCGCATCGGGCGAAGTTCATTTGGCCGCAGTGCGCCCGATGCGTGGAAGCGACGGGGCGCTGACCTTCGGACCTAGGGCTTCACACCACCCCCTATTGTGCGTACGCGATAGATGCTCGTGCTGGCGGTGATATACAGGGTTTTGCCGTCGGCGTCACCCCACGCTAGATTGGAGACCCTCTCGGGGACGGGAATTGTTCCCAGGCGCTTTCCCTCGGGTGACAGAATCCAGACGCCGCCCGGTCCGGAGCCCCAAAGATTGCCCTGCCGGTCTACCTTGATGCCGTCCGGGTGTCCGGCTCCTTCCTCCCCGCCGGCGTCGAAGAGTAGCCTCCCGCGGGTAACGGAACCATCGGCCTCGACACTGTAGCGCATCCATTTCGGCGGACGGGAGTTGCTCACGTACAGCGCGGTTTCGTCGGGCGAGAACGCGAGCCCATTGGGCCTAGGAAGGTCGGAAATCAGTAACTGCAACCGATCCCGCGCCGGGGGATCGCCCGGGCGTTGGTCGCGCGCACCGGGAATTCGATAGACGCCGTTTACGTTCTGTTTCTTTTCGGGGTCCGCATCGCTTTGCGTGGGGAGTCCATACGGGGGATCGGTGAAGTAGAGAGAACCATCCGATTTGTAGACCAGATCGTTCGGACTATTCAGAGGGTTGCCCTCGAACAGGTCCGCGAGGACGGTGATTGGCGCATCGGGGTGAAGCTTTTCGAGCCTCCAGACATTGCGCCGCGCATGTCCGGCGACGGTCAGGCGGCCCAGCGAATCGAGCGTCATTCCGTTCGAGCCCGGCTCCGGACCGGTGAACGGCGTCCCGCCCTGGTGGCCGCTTGGGTGGATGAAGACGCTTGCCTTCTGCCCGGGCGCCCATTGAACGATGTTGTTGGCCGGAATCTCAGCGAACAGCAGCGATTGGGCACGAGTCCAGACGGGACCTTCGGTCCATTTATCGAAGCCCGTGGCGGCCAGCTCAACACTGGCGCTTGAATCGATTAGTTGATCGAGCGCCGAATCCAGCTTCAGGATATTCCGGGAAGAATCGGGCCGGGCCTTCACGGAGACCAGTGTATACGGAAGAGGCGTCTGGCGGCCTGAAAGCCGGGATGAATCCCGGCTCGGCAGGCCGAGGCCAGCGCGTCCGGCTTACGGTTTGAAGGAGAGTGTGGCTTTCCCGGCGGGGCCGGCGTAAACCAACTGGAGCGAAGAGATGTTCTGGATCTTGCCCCGGTACTGGAAGAAGAGCGCTCCTGCCTGGGGCAGGGGGCGGTCGCCTTCCGGAAGCGCCACTCGCTGCACGCGCTGGGCCCAGCCGCGCTGCACCGGCACCGGTATCTTGACCTCAGGTGGCGGCGCGTTGGGGTCGGGCTTCTCTTCCTGGTCGCTGCCGTCGCCGGCGCCGGCGTTCATGCTGGTTTTGGCTTTCTTTGCGGCGGCCACCTTCTCCGGCGGCTCCCACTCGGGATCTTTCACGTTTGCGCCCACCAGCACGAAAGGCTGGCTGGGAACGGGCTTCTTCCCGTTGATGCCGAGCGAGAAATCAGCGGAAGATATCGTGGCCCGCGCGCCCGGAGGGCCGTACAGCGCGATTTCAAGCACGATGTACTCATCCGATGTGAGAGGCCCATCCAGGGTGGGAACCGAATGCCCGCCGAACTCGGCCGCGATGGTCACGGCGCCGGCCTGGCCGGAGGCCTGATAGTCGGACGGGTTCGTTCTGGGCGTCATGCCCTTCGCTTCGGCCGCCGGGTTCGCGCCCGGGGCGTTTTGCCCTTGCGCGCAGAAACTGGCAGCGGCGGCGAGGGCGCCGATTCTCAACCAACGACAGAGTTGCATTCCAGCTAAAACGCTATCACAAGGCGGCCCGGTTGGCGAAATCGGCGGACTGCGTTCGGTAGGCGGGTGAAGGATTCCGGCGGATCGAAGAGGGCCGGAGCCTCAAACAAGTCAGCCTGAACCGCGATTGCTCGAAGCGCTACGCAGTTCAGGCTGATAGAACCGTGCGGACAATATCCCGTTGTCCGAGCAGCGGCTACTTCAGAGGCTTGGGATGGATGTCGGCCACCTGTACGGCTGGGAGCGACGCTCCATCGCGGACAATATTGGGGTTGGCTCCCACCCGCGCCCGATTCACGGCGGAAGGCAGCGGACCGGGGGGTGGCGTGGCGTTGGCCGCGATGCCTCCAGGAGTGCCCACGCCCGTGACCACGCCGGGAGTCTTGGAGCGGTCGCGCGCCATATACAGCCACCATTGGCCGGTGGTCTCATTCTGGTTCAAGTTGGAGTGCTCGGTAACTCCGTTCGGCGGGACGCGGTAGCCCGCGCTCTCCGGAATCTTGCGAAGCTCGCTGCCGATCAGAGACAGATCGGTTCCCGGCGACAGTTTGACCCAGATCTCCTCGAAGCCCGGGGGATGGGTATGCGGCTGGGAGGAAGCCAGCGGCGACAGCATTACCATCAGGACTCTTTCGCTGTCGAGCATTCCGTCGTTCTTTCCGAAGACGCATTTCGAGAAGTTGTTCCAATGCGCGTTCTCCTCGCACCACGGAAGCAGATTGATATCGCGCACGAGGATCTCGCTCTTCGGGGTTCCGGAGGCGGTCCAGGTGAGCATGATCATAGTGAGCGGCTTATCAGAGGTGTTGGTGAAGCGGTGCGGGGAATTTGGCGGAACCAGGATCGCGACGTTGCCGCGAAGGTCCCACTCCTGCTTGCCGTCATCGAGACGGCCTTCCCCGTCCTTCACATAGAACAGGAACGAATCGGGCACGTTCACCAGTTGGGTGGCGTTGTGGCCAAGCAGCGTGGCGGTAGACAGATCCTTGCGGTATTCGAGCACGGCCCCGGCAAGGCCCGGCTCGTAGGGGTTCCCCGCAGTCAGAATCGTCTGAGTGATCAACCCGCCGTGCGAGAAATGCACCGGGGAGTTCACCGGGTATCCGATAAACCGGTCAATATCGATTCCATTCTGCTCGTTGTTTCGAGTGTTGACATTTGGCGCCGGGGCTCCAGCGCCACGGCCCGCCTGAGGCGCGGCCGGGGCCGGCTGCGCCGCTCCGCCGCCTTGCTGAGCGATTGCCGGGCAGACGCACGCCACCACCAATAGACCTAATAGTTTTCTCATCTTCTCCTGGCCATAACTGGCTCTTTACCTTTCCTGAAAGTCGTTCCTGCAAACATGCTACAGATGTGCTCTGCATGATAGGCTAGCACCACGCTGGCGCCGTGGCGATGCCCAGAGATAGACGAGTTGGAAGCCGAGTTAAGAACGGGTTGTCGATCTGGCCGAGCGGTAGAACGAAGGGCGTTTTCGAGGCGCGATAAAGGCGAGCTTCAGGGCCGCTCGCGGCCGCTCTGGAGCAGGGACCGGGCGGTTTCGAGATTGGCCCGCGCCTCCTCAAGACCGGGATCGAGGCGGAGGGCCTCAACCAGATGCGGGATGCCCTCTTCCGGTTGGCCCGTTGCGGCAAGGGCGCTTCCGAGGGCCGCCTGCGCTCTGGCGTCACCGGGCTTAAGCTGGACGGCGCTACGAAACGCGGCGAGCGCCTCCGGGAACCGCTGCCGGTTCGCCAGCGCCACGCCCAGATTATAGTAAGCCTGGGCGTTGCCCGGTTCGATGCGAATGGCTTCCTGTAACTCCGGGATGGCTTCGTCGAAGCGGCCCAGTCCGGCCAGCACGTAGCCTAAGTTGAAATGCCCGCCGGCGTAGCCCGGGCTTAGCCGGATCACTCGCGAAAGGTGCGCCAGCGCCTCATCGCTTCGCCCTGCCGCCGCCAGAGCACGGCCCAATTGCGATTCCGCGCCGGGGTCTCCAGGCATGAGGCGAACCGCCTCCGTATACTGGTCTGCCGCCTCACGGAAGCGGCCCAGATCCCACATGGCAGTCGCAAGATTCAGGCGGGCGCCGGCGAGTTGGGGGTTGAGGCGCAGAGCTTCCTGGAACTCCGGGACGGCCAAATTCCACTGTTCCCGATCGGCGTAAGAGCTTCCGAGGTTGTTGTGCGCTTCGGCGAAATCCGGCCTGACCCGAATCGCACTTTGAAACAGCGCAACGGCCTCGCCCGGACGGCCCGAGTCTTTCAGCGCCAGGCCCAAGCCGTTCGAAGCCACATAGTTCTCATCAGTAACTTCGAGCGCATGCCGGAACAGGGCGTCTGAGTTACTCCAATAACTCACCTGCGCCCAGGCTGCGCCCGACCAGATTACGCATAACACAACCAGCGCGGCAACTACGGGGCTCTTGTATTGGGGCCGCTCTCGAGTAAGTTCCTCGGCTCCCCAAACCAGCGCGATGGCCAGCCCCACGAGCGGCAAGTACATGTAGCGGTCGGCTCTTGCCTGCGAGCCTACCTGGACGAGCCCGATCATCGGGAGCAACGTAACGAAGTACCACAGGAACCCCACGGCGAGGTAGGGCCGTCCGACCGCGTTGCGAAACAGCCAGATGGATACCGCCAAAATCAGAAGACAGGCCGCAGCGACGTACGGAATATATAGTACCGAAGGGAAGGGATAGAATACCGCCAGATGTACTGGGGCGAAGAAGGCGGCAACGTATTGGCAGTAGGCGAGCGCGGCGTTTCCGATTCGCGAGGCCAATGGAAATGCGCCCAGGCCGCCCACCGCTCCGCCGCCCCGCTGCGCGAGGACGGTAATCAGCGAGGCCCCGGCGGACATCAGGAACAAGGGCGCCTTTTCCCACAGGAGGCCGGCAGGCGTGGATGGGAGGCCGTCGGCGCGGGCGGTGAGACCTTTGATATTCAATCTGCCGAGGGGCCACGCGTCGAGCAAGAGAAGCGCGAGAGGCAGAGTAACCGTGGTGGGCTTGGCCATGAGGCCCAGGCTGAAACTGAGAAGGACCAGGCCGTAGCGGACGGGCGTGCGTTTCTCAACGTAGGACAAGTAGCGCCAGATTGTCAGAAACCAGAAGCAGGCGCTGAGAACGTCTTTTCGCTCCGCAACCCAGGCCACGGATTCCACATGCAGCGGGTGAATCGCGAAGAGGAAGGCCACCGCCGCGCTGCGCCACCGGGCGCCGGTGGCGCGCCTGAGCACGCCGAACAGCAGCAGGGAACTCAGGGCGTGCAGCAACACATTGACGGCGTGGTGCGGACCTCCGCGGGCGCCGAAGAATTGGCAATCCAGCATGTGAGAAAGCCAGGTCAACGGGTGCCAGTTCGCGGCATAAGTGGAAGTTGCGGCCCAGGCCAGGCCCGCGGGCGTCAGGCCGGGGAGAACGTGCGGGTTCTCGGTGACGTAGACCGGGTCGTCGTAGTTGACGAAGCCGTACTGAAAAGTGCGGCCATAGAGGCAAAGAATAGCGGCGAGAATGAACAGGGCCAGGTAGAGGTCGAGCCGGTCGAAGCGGCCGCGGGGCGGATCGATGGAGGTTGCGACTTTAGGCTGCGATCGTCCTGCGCCCATGCGGGGTTAGCGTACTCCCAACGGCGCGAGTATAGCATTCGGCAGGGGCTGGCAAACGGTGGAAATGCCGGCGTGAGAGTGGTAGGGGCGGCGCGGATCGAACGCGCGACCTACGGCTTAGAAGGCCGTTGCTCTATCCAACTGAGCTACGCCCCCACATTGTTATGTTGCCACAAAACGCGGAGGGATTCGGCAGGGCGGCAACGGCGCGCGCGGAATAGAGCGGCCCCGTTCAGGGGGCAAGCCGGTTACCGCTTTGCGGAGTACGGGCTAGAAAAGGCGCAGCTTGCGGCCCAGGCGGAACCAGAAGGAGGCGCACAGGCGCTTCATTTCGCCGTCGTGGGTTTGGCGGACGTGGCGCCATTGTTCGACGATCTCGCGCACGGCATCGGCGCGGAGCACGGCGGCGCCTTTGCGCGCGGTCACCGGCAAGGACCAGTTCCCTTCGTGGAAGACGCCGCAGGACGGGTCCTCTTCGGAGTGGAGGCGCACTTCCGTAAACCCGGCCAGCGCCAGGGCGGATTTCAGGCCGCTCTCGGAGAACTCGCGGAGTTCCAGGGCATTGCCCTCGCATCCGACGTGGAATACGAGGTTTTCGAATACCTGAAGTTCGCCGGACCGCGTACGGTTCACCAGCACGGCGCCGCCGCTCAGTTGCGCGAGGCCGAAATCGTTCAGTTCGGGGAAATGCTCGCGGGTGGCCGGGTCGAGCGAATATGGGACCGTGATCGCCAGGATTCCACCAGGGGCCAGCAGGGCAAAGGCGTTGCGGAAGGCGGCCTCAACTGGGGGGGCGACGTGCTCGAAGACGTCGCTGGCCAGCAGGAAGTCATACGCGCCGGGGCTTTGGGGCGGGGCGGTGACGTCGAAGCGCGGGTCGCGATCGTAGAACGTGTTGCGGTAGTCGAACTTCTCTGCGAGGGAGCCCGCATATGCCGCCGCGTCGCTCAGGCCGAGGCCGCGGATGTTCTTGAGGCGCGGGAAATCGGGCAGCGGGAGATTGATGCCGAACAGTTCGAGGGAAAGGGCGCGCACGAGGCCGCGCACACGCGCGCTTGAGCCGCACGAGGAGCATTTCGCGCCTTCCCGGTCCGGAGACTGGCGCTCGATGCGGTTGCGGGCGCCGCACACGTTACAGGCGAACTCTATCAACGTTTCTCCTCTGGGCCTTGGACTTTAGCCCGATGCCTACAGGATAATTTTAGTTGAGCCGAAACGCCGCCATTATTATTTACCGGATGGGACCAGGCGCGTTGGGCCCCGGGGCCTAAACGTGGGCAACCGTTCGCAAACGAATACGCGCCACCGCGCCATGAACAGCCTCCAGAAGGCCGGAAAGGCGCATTCCTCCATGCGGGCCGCCTCGGAGCCGGCGGCGCGGACCTGCCATGCGGCGCTGACGGCGGATTGCCTCGATGTATTGCGCAGGCTGCCGGACGGCTCCGTGCAGTTGATTGTTTGCGACCCCCCGTATAACATTCAAGCCGCTCCCTGGGATTCTTTTCCGCGCTATCGCGAATGGGCCGCGGGGTGGCTGAACGAGTGCGAACGCGTGCTCGCGCCCTCGGGCAACCTCGCCATTTTCGGCGGGCTGCAATTCCAGAGCGAGGCAGGGACGGGCGACCTGCTGACGATCCTGACGCACATGCGCGAGCGCGGTTCGATGCCGCTGGTGAACCTGATCGTGTGGGCCTACCCGAACGGCGTGAGCGCGCACCGGTTCTTCGCCAACCGGCACGAGGAGATTGCGTGGTTCGGGCGGACCTCGAAGTATTACTTCGATCTGGACGCCGTGCGGGAGCCTTTTGACGAAGCCACGCGAGCGGTGTACCACCGCGACAAACGGCTGCGGCCGGAAAGCATCGATAAAGGGAGAAACCCGACCAACGTCTGGCGGATGCTGCGCTTGAACGCGAACTCGCTGGAGAGGGTAGGGCACCCGACGCAGAAACCGCGCGAGGTGATTCGGCGGCTGGTTCGGGCGCTCTCGTATCCGGGATCTACGGTGCTCGATTTCTTCGCGGGCTCGGGCGTGACGGCGCGGGTGGCGATCGAGGAAGGGCGGCACAGCATCATTTCCGATGTTGACCCTCGCATGCCCGCGTACTTCGAGGCGCAGTTGCGGGGGTTGGAGGGCGCTCCGGAGTATACGCTGCTTTGCGGCGAGGCGGTGAGCGGGCACCCGGCGTTTGGGGGCGGGTAAGAGCAGCCAGCGCGATGATCGGGACGGAAGGAAAGCCGGCATGAATGCCGTCTCTGCACGATGAACGGTGCGCCACAAGAGCTGCGCGGGCTTCTACTTGGCGGCGGGGAGATCGACGGTTACGCCGGATTCCCGGTTGAGTCTTTCCGTCAGGGCGCGGTCCACGAAAGAGAGCGACGCCTGGTTGTGTTTGTTCCCAGAAGTGAAGTAGTGCAGCGTATCTCCATCCACCCAGTAAGCAATCGCCGAATAGATGTTGTGGTCCCTGAAGGCCAGTAGATACTGCGCCTCCTGCGGGGCGGCAGCGGCCGGTTCAGCAGCGGAACGACTATCGGGCGCGGGGTACGTGCGGAAGTTCGATTGCCGCGCGCCGGCCTGTTCATCCACTGCCTGAGGCTGCGCCGGGGCCTGCTGGGGCGGATAGATTATGGTGATGTTCACCGGCTGCTGAGGCGCCGGTTGCGGCAGTTGTTCGGGCGAGTAATAGTAGGACGGATCGACCAGCGTGGGGATATACACGGGGTAAGCGTAGACTGCGGCGGCGGCGCGGGGTGCGCGGCTTCCGAAGGCCGGATCAATGGTGTTGCGGCCGGCTGCGGTAACGCTAAGACGCAGTCCGCGGGTGGGGTCGGTATTCGCTCCGGGGATCACCATGTGCGGGGCGGTTCCCCCTGGGAACACGGCGCTGCCCAAGGTTCGAGTCACGCCGGGTATGGCCGAAGTGCCGCCAGGAAATACCACGCTGCCGAAGCTGCCCGTGAATCTGGGAACGGCGCTCGATAAATTGCCGCGAGACTGGCCCATTACGGAGCCGGCACAGAGGAGCGCCACGACGAATCGGGTCCTCACAGAAAGTCCCCCTACCAGCATTCTACCGCTAGTAGGGGGACGCCAATTTCCAATTGGTTGCCGGTTACTTCTTGGCCGGTGACGCCGCGGGAGCCGGCGGTCTCGCTGCCGGGGCTGCCGCCGGAGGTCTGGCTGCCGGGGTCGCCGCCGCCGGGGCGGGAGCCGCAGCACCAGGATACTTCTGGTCGTACAGCTTGATGATGTCGGCGGTAATGTCAGCCGCCGCCGCGTTCCACAGGACCGGGCTCTGCTGGTTGCTGACATCGAGGACCACGGCGTAGCCGTTATCGTTGCCGTACTTGATGACGATTTCCATCATCTTATTGCCAAGCTCCTGCATGACCTGGCCCTGCTGCTCATCGAGCTCCGCCTGAGCGTCCTCGGTGTCGCGGTTAAAGATCTTCGTGGCGGCGTCGATATCGGCCTGCAGCTTCGCCTTGGCTTCGGGGCTCATGGTGGCATTGCCCTTAGCCAACTGAGCCTGCAGGGCCTGGATGTCTGTCTGTTTCTTGTCCAGAGCTTCCTTCTTCGGGCCGAACTTGGCCTGCAAGTCGGAGCCGGCCTTCTGGCCTTCCTTGGTGGTCTGAATGGCGGCGGCGGCGTTGAGGATGCCGACCTTAGTCGGAACCGCGCCTTGCGACCACGCCGCGGCGGCCAAGCCCGTCAACAGGGCGGGAAGAACGACGAAATTCTTGTTCAAGCTTCTTGCTCCTAAGTCTCAGAATAGCAACATCGGGCGGCCTGTCGCCCGGCTAGAAAGTCTTGCCGATGGTGAAGCGGAACACGCTCCGCTTCTCATAGAACGGGTAGGACTGTCCCACGCCGGAACTCAGGATGGCGTTCAGGAAAGTCGCGTCGTTCGGAAAGGCAGTACGGTCCACTACGATCGGGGGCTGCAAATACTGCTGCACCACCGAAGGATTATAAGCCCAGTACACGCGGAATGGGGCCTGCACAATAGGCAGCATCACCTGCAATTCCACTCCCGTGGAGACGCGCGGCTTCTGCGTGCCGGGCACGATGCGCACCTTCTCCCCGAATCCGGCCTGCGGAAATTGCGCGTTCAAATCGGCGATGTGCGTGGCCTCCATCTTGAGCTGGTTCGTTATCAGAATCTTGTTGACGCCGGCATCCAGGAAGGGAGCCAATTGCACCGTTGTGCCGATGATCGGGATGCGGTACTCGAAGTTAAGAACCATCTGCCCGTCGCCGCCGGGCGTGATGAGTTGGTAGGAGGGGACGGTCATCGAGACGTTCGTGTTGGCGCTCACTCCGTTTTGGATGGTGCGCTGCGTGCGATTGGAACCGTCGGCATTCAGCACCGAGACCGTTGCGCTCGAAGGTATGAAGGCCATGGGCGTAACGCCCCAGTTCTCAAATCCGCGAATATCCTGCTCGCCGCCGATGAACCGCCGCGAGTAAGGCGGAGCCACCTTGCCGCCGAAGCCGGTAATCAGGGAGGCGGTGAGATGGAACGCCAGGACGTGCGACCGGCCAAAGGGAGAGGCCCTGAAGTACTTGGCGTCGAGCGCCGGGCTGAGCGTGTTTACGTTTCCACCGAGGATGCTGCCCGCAAACTGCGTCGATAAATACAGGCTCCTGCCGGCAGTCGGGAAGAGGGGGTGGTTCACCGTGTTGTAGGAATACGACGGCGTGATCGAACTCGTTCGGATGCCATTCAGGGAGTTGGGGCCGGATACGCCGCTGAAATTCATGTACTGGAAATAATTGGCGGCGGCGTTGGTCTGCGTCTCAATCGTGGAATTGTCGTAGCCGTAGGTCATCCCGATTTGCGCGAAAGTGCGGCGCAGGTGCGTGCTTGCGGAAACGGAAAATCCCTTGCTGTTCTGGGAATAGTTCAACAGATTGTTAGTGCCCAGACCCTGATAGAGCGATACCAGGTCCTGGCCGGCCAGAATGGAAGCCTCGCGGGCCTGATCGAAGTTGAAGCTCCGAAGGTAGACGACGAAACCGGCCTGAATGGGATGGTCGAACAGGTAGGGCTCGGTGAACCCGAAGCTCACGTCCTTCATTCGCGTTCCGATCTGGGAATCGATGGAGAGCGTTTCACCCAACCCGAGGAAGTTGTTGGTGGAGTAATTGAAGCCCAGGAAGCTGCCGGCGATGCCCGATACCCCGCCGTTCATGCCGATGGTATTCTTGCCCCGTTCCTTCACCTTCAGGGTGATATCCACGGTGTTGGAGTTGGGATTGCGCTTGATATCCGCGGCGTCTTCCTTCTTGAGCATCTCGAAGTAGCCAAGCTGGTTGAGGCGCAGGATGCTCATCTCCCACAGATCCATGTTGAACATGTCGCCTTCGTCCAGCAGGATTTCGCGCCGGATTACTTTGTCGCGGGTGGTGGTGTTGCCGGAGAAATCGATGCGCCGGATAAAGAACTGCTTGCCTTCGTCGGCGGTAAGGGTCAGATCCACCTGGTTGGTATCCGGGATGAAATCGAAATTCGGCTCGGGCACGAAATCCATGAAGCCGTAGACGCCGTAGAGCTTGCGCATCTGCTCCAGGCCTTTGCGCAGCTTTTCGGCGGAGAAGACATCGCCCTTGTCCATACGGAACACGGGGAGCATCAGGGATTCGGGCGTCTTGAACAGCTTGAAGCCCTGGAAGTTGATATTGCGCAGTCTGTACTGCCGGCCTTCCTCGACGCGCAGGTTCACGTTGGCGTGGATGCCCGCCTGATTCATCTTAATGATAGGAAGGCGCCAACCAGAGCCTCCCTTCACCACGATGTTGACCTTCTCCACTTCGACCTTGGCCTGGAAATAGCCGGCATCGAGATAAGCCTGACGGATCATCTCGGTGTCGTACTCGAGTTTTTCCTGGTCGTAGGTCTTGGCGAAGAGGTTCTCGAAAAGAATCGAGTGGGGAACCCCGTACGGCTTGGAGAGCTTCATGTTCGCGACGATCCATCGCTTCTTGTACGCCTGGTTGCCGTCGATGTTGATCTCGCCGATCTTGACCTTGGGACCTTCGTTCACGCGGAACGTGATCTTCAGGGCCGACGGGGGCATCTGCTCGAGGACGGGGTCCACGTTCGCATAACCGTGGCCGCGCTCGGCGAGAAACGCCTTCAGAACCACGACGGCGCGCTGCACCTTATTGGGATCGTACTGCGATTCCACGGTGAGCCCGACCTTGCGCTCCTTGAAGCGGTCCAGAATCTCCGATTGGGTAACGGAGTGGATGCCGGCGTACTCGATAGCGCGGACCACGCGGCGCTCGGTAACCACATAGCGCACCAGCAACGCGGTACGGCCCGGCTCCACTTCCAGGCGGATATCGTCAAAACGCCCGCTATTCCAAAGCGTCATGAAATCGCGCCGCAAGGACTCTTCGTCGTATAGATCGCCCGGCTTGGTGGAAATCAGGGCGCGCAAAGTATCCTGCGGAACGCGCCTGGCCCCCCGGAACTCAACGGCTTCGACGTACTGTCCGGCCGCCTGGGGCGGGATCTGGATCTGGGGAGGCGCTTCCGTGGGTGGCTGCGCGGGCTCCTCCGCGGCCGGAGCCGGTGGCTCGGCTTGAGGCTGCGGCTGGGCCGCTGGCGGTGCTTCCCTGGCCGGCGGAGGCGGCGGCGGAGCGGCCCGCGGCACTTCCTCAAACGGGCTGGGGGGGCGCTGCGGTTGTTGCGAGGGCTGGGCCGGTTGCTGGGCGGCAGCGCCCTGCCCGGATGATTGGGCAGACTGCGCCTGCGCGCAAACCAGCTGCGCGCAGGCCGCGCACAGACAGGCCACAGCAACAGCCAGGCGAACTCGCCTGAGGGTCTTCATGCAAACACACCTTTCCAATCAGCGCAGCGGCTACTACTTGAATACGCGGAGAACAATGTCACGTGATACAGCCAGATCCGAACGCAATGATACGCCATTATTTTACCGAAAGTTCGAGGTTCCAACAACGAGGCGCCCCAAACCACAGGTGTGCCCCCGCCGCACGCCCGGCAGCTTGCCAACCCATTGTATCGAAGCCGTTTGCGCATCCATGGCTGGTTTGAAGCGCAAATTCCGGTCCAATCGCGGCTGGGGACGCGGCCGGGAGCCCCCAGCCGCGGAGCGAATAAATCCGAAAATTTGTTCCAAAGACGCTCCGGACCGAACCACGGCGGCCGATCCTTGCCTCTTGAGCTCCCGGGCATCGTGATCGGGAATTATCCTACGAACGATTGCGACGCCGGGCGGAAGGCGCGTTTCGCCGGCCGCGGCGTTTTCCGTTATTGTGTGAAGGATGGCAAGCACCCGCCTGGAGATTCTTAAGAGCATGGTAGAGCAGAACCCGCGCGATGCCTTTTCGCGATACGGGTTGGCGATGGAATATTTCAGCGCCGGCGACCTGGCTGCGGCCGCCGAGGCATTCGGCGCTTTGGCGGCGCTCGACCCCGCCTATGTGGCTACCTATTACCAATACGGACTGACGCTCGAGAAACTCGGGCGCGCGGAGGACGCCCGGCAGGCCTACGAGGCCGGGTTGAAGGCCGCCGCGCAGAAGGGCAATTCACACGCAGCCAAGGAGTTGCAGGCTGCGCTGGACCACCTGCGGTAGGGCCCTCGGGAGCGGAGTTGCGGCGCCGGGAGCCAAGGCGAGGCCGTCCCCGCCAGCCGCCCTGTGTAAAAATGGGGTCTAGTGATAGTAATCGACGGCCTTTATTATGCTGCGGGCCTTGCCGGCGCGGGCGCGATCGTCGCCTGGCTGGCTGGCGGCTGGTTTTCGGCTCCGCTGTGGATTCTCGCGGCGTTCTGTCTCTATTTTTTCCGTGACCCGGAGCGGGAGATTCCTCAGGGCCCGGTGGCGGTGTCGCCGGCCGACGGCAAAGTGGTGGCCGTGAAGGCGGAAAGCCCGCAACTGAACCGCATCAGCATCTTCCTGAATATTTTCGACGTCCACGTGAACCGCACCCCGATTGCAGGCTCCATCGCCAAGGTTCAATACCAGAAGGGCGCCTTTCACGTCGCCAGCCGCGAAGAATGCTCCACGCAAAACGAGCAGAACATCGTTACTGTGGCCGGCGATGGAACCACGGTGGTATTCAAGCAGATCGCCGGACTGATTGCGCGCCGGATCGTCTTTTACAAGCAACCGGGCGACAAAGTGGCAGCCGGGGAAAGAGTGGGCTTGATCAAGTTCGGCTCGCGGGTGGACGTATTGCTGGGCCCCGAATGGGAAATTACGGTTCGCCCAGGCATGCGCGTTTCGGCGGGATCGAGCGTTCTGGCTCGACGTAACGCGGCGGGGGCCTAGCTGTGGGGCTGCGCGAGAAACTGATAGATCCACGCTCACCCGACCGCCGGCCGCGGCGCGCCGCTTACGCCCTGCCCACGCTGTTCACGGCGGGGAACATTTTCCTTGGGTACCTCTCTATCCTGCGCTCGTTTAAAGGAGCGATGGCCGCGGCGGCCAATCAGGCGGACGCGGCGCAACATTTCGAGGCGGCGGCTATTGCCATCGGCGTGGCCGTTTTCCTGGATGGCCTCGACGGCCGCATCGCGCGGCTGACCAACACGGTCAGCGATTTCGGCCGGGAGATGGATTCGCTGGCAGACGTGATCAGCTTCGGCATTGCCCCGGCGGTGCTGGCGTTCGTTTGGGGCGTGCAATTCGTGGACGATTCGCTGACCGCCAACGTGCGCAGCCAGTTCTTCAGCACGGGGCACTTCGCCGCGTTTCTGTTTCTGCTGTGCGGGGCGGCGCGATTGGCCCGCTTTAACATCCAGCACAACCCGATTCCCAAGAACCCGGGGCGCCCGGACCGGAAGTACTTCGTGGGACTGCCCATCCCGGCCGCCGCGGCCATGGTTGCCGCGGTAGTGTACGCGGCCGGCGCGGAGCCGATTGTGTACTGGCCATTGTCCGTGGCCTGGCTGGCGCTACTGGGGCTTCTCGGATTCCTGATGGTGAGCACATGGCGGTATTACAGCTTCAAAGGCATCAACCTCAACCGGCCATACAAGCCGCTCACGATCATCCTGGTGGGTGCGCTCATCTACGCGATTTGGAACTACGGAAGATTCTTCCTGCTGGCGCTGGCCATTACATACGTGGGGAGCGGAATCGCGATTCGGATCGGCGGCATCGTGCGCCGCAAATTCAGGCGCACTGGCGAACATCGAACGGCGGAGCATCCGATTGGCTAACGCAATAAAAGTAAGTCTGCTGGGGAGCGAGACCCTGCTCGGAAGAGAAGTTCGGGATGTCGCGGCTTTGGCCGCTCCCGAATTGCAACTGCGCCTGATCGCGGCGGAGGAGGAAGCGGCGGGTTTGCTCACGGTTGTGGGCGACGAGCCCGCGCTGGTGACTCCGCTCGACGCGGAAGCGTTCTCGGAAGCCGATACGGTGATTCTGGCCGGGTCGGAAGCCAGCAGCCGCAAGGCCCTGGAACTCTGGGATAACGAAGGCGGCGGCGCGATTATCGATTTGACTTACGCCGCGGAAGATCACCCCGAAGCCCGGCTGCGCGCGCCCATTTTGCAGGCGGGTGAAGAGGCAAGCGATATATCGGTGATCGCGCATCCGGCGGCGATCGCACTGGCGCCCTTCTTCCGCCGCTTGCACGCGAACGACGCGATACGGCAGGCAGTGGTGCAGGTCTTCGCGCCCGCCAGCGAACTGGGCAAAGCAGGCGTGGAAGAGTTGCAGGAACAGACGATCAACCTGCTTTCGTTCAAGGGCCTGCCGAAGAAGGTTTTCGACGCCCAGCTCAGCTTCAATATGCTGGCGCGGTATGGGGAAGAGGCGTCCGCCCGGCTGGAGGAAGCCGAACTGCGCATTGAGAAGCACCTGGTGACTCTACTTGCCGCGCCAGGGGAGGGAGAAGGCGCCCCCATGCCGTCGCTGCGGCTGGTTCAAGCGCCGGTATTTCATGGGTACACGTTCTCGGCGTGGGTGGAGTTCGAGGCCAATCCGGGCGTGGAGGCTATCGAGAACGGACTTGCGTCCGAGTGGATTTCGGTTCACGGACCCGAGACCGAGCCGCCCACGAACGTAGGGCAGGCGGGCCAGAGCGGCATCGCGGTGGGCGCCGTTTCCGAAGACCGCAACAACGCGGACGCGTGCTGGTTCTGGTTCGTGGCGGATAATTTCCGGCTTGCGGCGGAAAACGCCGTTGCCGCGGCGAGGCTGCGAGAATGAAGTTCCTTTGGGCGGCGCTCGGGGCGCTGGCGCTGGCCGGATGCGGCTACCACGCCGGCGGGGGCGCGGCCATGATGCCCAAAGACGTTAAGACCATCGCTATCCCGGCCTTCTCCAACGGCACCACGAACCACGCGCTCGCCACCCGGCTGCCGGCCGAAATCTCACGCGAATTCCTATCGCGCACGCGCTACGGCGTGACGGCAAACCCGGACCAGGCGGATGCCGTGCTCTCCGGCGCCCTTGTGAATTTCGCCGCGTACCCGACGGTCTCCGATCCGAATACGGGCCGCGCCACGGCGGTGCAGGTGGTGGTGACGGTGAACGTAACATTGCGCGACCGCCGCACGGGGGCGGTGCTATTTGTACGCAACGGCGCGGAGTTTCGCGAGCGCTACGAGATCTCGCTCGATCCGAAGGCTTATTTCGACGAGAGCGGAACGGCGATAGAGCGCATCAGCGGCGACGTGGCGCGCACCGTGGTGAGCGCGGTGCTGGAGAACTTCTGATGGAAGCGCGGCGGGAGCACTCATGACGGCCGCACAATTTCTCGCCAGAATACAGAAGGAGCTGCCGGCGGCCGCGCTGCTGCTCGGTCCGGAAGCCTATGACCGCCGGCGCATCAAAGAAGCCCTCCTGGCCAGGTTCCCGGAAGATGCGGTGACGCAGCGCGACTTGGGCGAGGCCGAAATGGCCGAGGTGCTCGACGACGCACGGTCGCTTTCGCTGTTCGCGGCCGACCGGCTGATCTGGGTATCGAACGCGGAAGCCGCGTTGCCGCGCGGCCGCGTCGATTCCGAGGACACGGACGCCGAAGGCGAGGGCGGCGCCGGCGTCTCACCCCTGCCCGGCTACCTGAAAGACCCCACGCCCGGAGTGACGCTGGTTTTCGAAGCGGCGAAATTTGACTTCGAAGGCGACGAAAAGCGCAAGCAGGAACGCGTGCGGAAGTTCTACGCCGGAATTTCGGAAGTGGTGGAACTGCGGCGGTATTCCGCGCACGAGGCGCGCTCTGAAGCGGAAATGCTGGCGAAGCGGGCCAAAATGCGCCTCGAGCCCTCCGGGCTCGACCTTCTGGTGGAAGCTCTCGGCGCCGATATGGCGCGCATCTCCGTCGAGATCGAGAAACTGGCGCTATACGCGGGGGACCGGGTGGTTTCGGCGGACGATATCGCAGCCCTGGCGCCCGAAGCGCGCGTCACCACCATCTTCGCGTTGGTGAACGCTTTGGGCCGGCGCGACCGCGCCCGCGCTCTGGAAATTCTGGATACGCTCACGCGCGAAGGGGAATACCTGCCGCTGGCGCTGGCGTTCCTATCCACGCAGTTCCGCATGGCGCTGGCCGCCCGCGAGGCGGGCCTCAAGAGCGCGCAGCAGATTCAGGGACATTTCACCCGGATGGGACTGCCGATGTGGGGTTCGCGGGCGGACCAGATCTACCAGACTCTGGCAAAATTCGAAAAACCGCAGCTCGATCGGGCGTTGAAGCTCATCTTCGACGCGGATAGAGGACTCCGGGACGCGCGGCCGGACGACCGCATCGTCATGGAGCAGTTTGTCTTGAAGCTGACCGCGTAGGCGGATTAGGCCTGAAGCGCCTTCACCTTGAGGTGAATCTTGGACTTGTACCGGGCGGCCGTATTCTTCTTGATCATTCCCAGTTTGGCGGACCGGTCGATTACGGAGAACGTCTGCGGCAGCAAAGTCACGGCGGCAGCGGGATTCTTGCCCGCGAGGGCGCGCCGCATGGCGCGGATCTGGTGGCGCAGGCGGGTCTTGTTTTGGCGGTTGTATTCCGTCTTTCGTTCAGTCTGACGCACCCGCTTAAGTGCCGAATAGGTATTAGCCATCTTTGGTGATTCGAATCCTTACAAAGTATTGGAGTTTTTAGGATAACGCAACCGAAGGTCCAGGGGCAACCGGGGTCCGGAGGCTGGCTGCGGGGTAGGGGATTCACCGTACTCGACCGGCCGGAGCCCAACGCGCCCTCCTAACATAATTTTGCGAGAAAGGCCGCCGCGCCGCACTATATTTAGAACCCCTATGCGTGCGGCCGCACTATTTCTGGTCTGTAGCGTGGCTTTGGCCCAGGCGCCGGAGTATGCGGCGCTTTCGCTGGCCTACGAGGAATTGCGCGCCCAGCGCTATGAGGCGGCTATCACCAGCTTCCTGGCGGCCGCCGAAGCGGCTCCCGAGCGCGCCTCGATTCGCAAAGACCTGGCCTACGCCTACCTGAAGATAGGGGAAAACATTCCGGCCCGGGAGCAGTTCCACCACGCCATGGAACTCGACCCGGCGGACGCGCAGGTGGCCATGGAGTACGCCTTCCTGTGCTACGAGACGAAGGAACGGCGCGAGGCGCGGCGGATCTTCGACCGTATCCGCAAGAGCGCGGACCCAGTGCACGCGCCGGCGGCCGAGCAGGCGTTTCAGAACGTGGATGCGCCACTCGCCGCGGGCATCGAGCGGTGGACGAAGGCGATTGAGGCCGGGGCCGACAACTTCAGCGCCCATTTTGAATTGGCGACGCTGGCCGAGGAGCGCGATGAGTTGGATCTTGCCGCGGTGCACTACGAGCGCGCGTGGCGGCTACTGCCCGCGCGCCGCTCGGTTCTGCTGAGCCTGGGACGCGTGTGGCGCGATCTCAACCGGGCCGAAGACGCCGACACGGCTTTGCTGGCGGCATCGCGTGGAGGAGAGCCGCGGGCGGCCGAAAGCGCACGCGAACTGCTGCCCGACCGGTACCCCTTTGTTGCCGAGTTTCGCCGCGCGCTCGAAGTGGATCCCGGTAACGCCGAGTTACGGCGCGACCTCGGATTCCTGCTGTTGAAGCTGGATGAGCCGAGCGAAGGCGAACGCGAGTTCCAGATTCTGGTGGAGATGGCTCCCGACGACCTGCTCGCGGCGACTCAGCTCGGCTTTCTGCTCTACGCGCGCGGCGATGCGGAGGCCGCGAAGCCGCTTTTCGACCGCGTGCTCGCCGGACGCGACGAAGAACTTGCCAACCGCGTGCGCGCCGTTCTCCGGCTACCGCAGGCCGCCGCCGGACAGGAAGCCGCCGCCGTGGCCGCCAAAGAGATGGCCGAGCGAAGCATCAAGGCCGGGTACATGAAAGATGCGGTCCGGTACTTGCAGGCGGCGCATCAATCCAACCCGTTCGACTACGACGTGATGCTGCGGCTGGGGTGGGCGTACAACATCCTGCGCCAGGACGCCGAGGCTATCGTATGGTTCGACCAGGCGCGCAAGAGCCCAGATCCGCAGCTCGCCGGAGAAGCGTGGCGCGCCTTTCGCAATCTACGGGATTCCAACCGGAGTTACCACGTCAGCGGCTGGTTCTATCCGCTCTACTCCAGCCGGTGGAGCGACCTGTTTGGCTACGGGCAGCTCAAGGTGGAACTGAAGACCGGTATTCCGCTGGTGCCTTACGCCGGCGTCCGCTTCATAGGCGACACGCGGCGCACCACGGGCGCGCTGACGCCGCTCTACCTTTCTGAAAGCGCGTTCGTCCCGGCGCTCGGCGTGCGGACCCCTTACTGGAAAGGCCTGATGGCCTGGGCGGAGGCGGGAGTTTCACTGGGGTATCTGAGCCGCAACGCCATTGCGGATTACCGCGCGGGCATTTCGTTTGCGCGCGCCATCGGCTCATTCAACGCCGCGGAAGGCGCCGGCTGGTTTGCGGAGGGCACAACCGATGCCGTGGCGGCCACGCGCTTTGGAAACGATCTCATCGTCTACCAGCAGGTGAGGGCGGGATACGCGGCCGGGTCCAGCCGCATGCAGGCGCAGTTCTACTGGAACGGCAATGTGACATTCGACGCGCGGGCGCAGGAGTGGGCGAATTTCTGGGAGACAGGGCCCGGCGTGCGCATCCTGGGCCCGGCGGTGCCCGGGGCGGGATATATCACGCTCGACCTGCTGCGAGGATCGTATCTAAAGGGCGGGCGGCAGCCGTATAACGACTTACGCGCGGGGGTTTGGTATGCGTTCCGCCATTAGCCTGGCCATCTGGTTCGCATGCGCCGCGCACGCGGCCGCGCCGCCATACTTCAGCGTGCTCTCGGAAAATCCGGGCGGCTGGCCGGCCTTGCTCGGCTCCGTCGGCTTGCAACAGAGGCCAGCGGTGTTCTCAAACATTCTGGTGGCGCGCAAAGATACTGCGGCGTCGCCGGAATGGATCGGCCGCGTGGAGGCCGGCGCCGTTCTGATTCTGGAAGGCGAGTCGCCCGTAGCGGCGATGTTCGGCTTCCGCCGCACGAGCGAAAACGTCCGGGCGCAAAGCATTACGGATACGCACGACCCGCAGCTCGCGATCATTTGGGAGAAACCCCTGGAGCTGCCCATCTTCGAGACCCCGCCTGGGGCGCAGGTATTCGCGCGCGAAAAGTGGACCGGGGCGCCGATGACGGCCGGCATGCGGCGCGCGGCGGGCGCGGTGCTTTGGGTGGCGGCCGACCCCGGCGAGCGCGGCTACGAGCGCTTCCCTTACCTGCTGAATGCGCTGGGCGATCTGGGCGTCGAGCCGCCCTTCCGGTCTTCCCGTCTGTGGACGTTTTTCGATTCTTCCTACCGGCTGCGGGTGGACCTGGACTATTTCGCCGCGCGCTGGCGCGAGGCGGGCATTTCGGCGCTCCACGTGGCGGCGTGGCATTACTTCGAGCCCGACCCGGTGCGCGACGAGTATCTCGCCAAGCTCATCGCCGCCTGCCACCGCGAGGGCATTCTGGTTTACGCATGGCTTGAATTGCCGCACGTGAGCGAGAAGTTCTGGGACGATCACCCCGAATGGCGCGAGAAGACGGCGCTACAGCAGGACGCGCAGCTCGACTGGCGCAAGCTCATGAACCTGGCGAATCGCGATTGCTTCCGCGCTGCTTCCTCGGGCGTGAAGCAATTGATGCGGCGTTTCGATTGGGACGGCGTCAATCTAGCCGAGCTGTATTTCGAATCGCTCGAAGGCATCGGCAACCCCTCGCGCTTTACTCCGATGAACGCCGACGTGCGCGAGATGTTTCGCGTCAAGAACGGCTTTGACCCGGTTGAACTATTCGGCGCGCGGAACGACGAAGCATCCCGGCAGAAGTTTCTGGATTTCCGCGCCGGCCTGGCAATCAGCATTGAGGAAGAGTGGCTCGGGGAAATCGAATCGCTGCGCCACGACTTGCCGGATCTGGACATCACACTGACGCACGTGGACGACCGGCTCGACCCGGCGATCCGCTCCGCCATCGGGGCCGATGCGGCCCGGGTGCTGCCGCTTTTGGAACAGCGAAAGTTCACGTTCCTGATCGAAGACCCGGCCACCACCTGGAACTTGGGGCCGGAGCGATACCAGACGCTGGCCGCGAAGTACGCCGAACTGACGCCGCACCGCGAGAAGCTCGCCATCGACCTCAATATTGTGGAGCGATATCAGGACGTGTACCCCACCAAGCAGCAGACCGGAGCGGAGTTGTTCCAACTGGTGCACCACGCAGCGGCGGGGTTCGCGCGCGTGGCGCTCTACTTTGAAAGCTCGCTGCGGCCGGCGGACCTGGGGCTGCTCTCTTCGGCCGCGGCGGCGGTGAGGCGGTTCGAGATTTCGGGGGCGAAGACGCTAGTGGAATCGGACTACGGCGCGGGCGTGCCCTGGGATGGCCCGGCCGACGTGGATGGACACGCCTGGCCCGCTTCGGACGGCAAGACGGTCTGGTTACCCGCGGGCGCGCATACGATTGAGAAGGGGTCCGAGAGACCCGGGTCGCGCCTTCTGCGCTTGAATGGAGACCTCAAGACGGCCCGCCTCAGCGGCGACAAAGGAATCGAGTTTACCTACGCGTCGAGTTCGCGCGCAATCGCCGTATTGAGCGCACCGCCCCGGCGGATCAGGATCGATGGCGTTGAGCAGCCACCCAAACTCGCCGGGCCGAATACGTTGATGCTGCCTTCGGGCGAGCACGCGGTAATCATCGAGACGCAGTAGCGCAGGTGGGGCAGACCCCCTGGTCTGCGCGGGTCCCCCTGGACCCGCTGCTGGATTCTTACGCAACTTCCCACGGCCGGCCGGGGGCCAGCCGCATACCCGGGGGTCTGCCCCACTGAGTTTCGCG
>CAIYHG010000150.1 GCA_903925975.1 uncultured Acidobacteriia bacterium
GCCAACGCGCGGGCCGTGGGCTCGCTGATGGTGCAGGCTGCCAACGCAAACCTGATGGACGAGGCGCAGAACGAAATCACCGCCCTGTTGCATCAGCGCCACCACATTCAGCCGGCGCAGGACGACGACTTCACGGTTCGCAACCTGTCCGAGGTGTTCGATGCGCAGGAGGGATCGGCCCAGGTGATGGCGCTGCTGCTGGGGGCTATCGCCTCCGTGTCTCTGATCGTCGGCGGGATCGGGATCATGAACATCATGCTGGTCTCGGTGACCGAGCGCACTCGCGAGATCGGCCTGCGCCTGGCGGTGGGCGGCAAGGCGCGCGACATCATGTCGCAATTCCTGGTGGAAGCGGTGACACTCTCGGTGCTGGGCGGGACGGTCGGAATCCTGCTGGGGTTGGCGGCATCCGGCCTGATCTCGCACTTCGCCGGATGGTCTACGCTCATCAGCCCAACCGCCATCGTGATGGCGTCGGTGTTCTCGGCGGTGGTGGGGATTTCCTTCGGCTACTACCCCGCTCGTAAGGCGGCCATGCTCGACCCCATCGAAGCACTTCGGTATGAGTGAGGCCGTGAACGTAGCCAGAGCGTTGCTTTCGATTGCAGCCTGCATGCTGCTCGTTTCACTGGCCACAGCGGAGCCTCTTCCTATCGGAACGGCCATTTCGATTCGTATCGACGCCAAGGTCACGAGCGGCGCCAACGCCGGTGACAAGGTGACGCCGATCGAGCCGGCCGCGGAACTGGCGGCGCTGATCGACGCGATTCCGTCTCAGACCACCGCCGAGAAGCTGGCGAAGTGTTCGGACGTGACCAACCTGATGTACATCGGCACGCGGGAGCAGGTTGAGGCGGCGTTCAAGGCGGCCGGTTGGGCGGCGGCCGAACTCAACGCGGTGAGCGGGCTGGAGACCATGCGCGCGGTGGCCGAGCAGCGGGACTACAAGGAAGCTCCCATGTCGACGTTGCTGTTGGAAGGGCGCCCGCCGGAGAAGTTCCAGGGCCGTGAAGTGTGGGTGTGCGCGGCGACGCGCGACACGGGCATCGACTTCTCCCCGGAGAACCGGACGTTCACTCATAAGATTGACTCTCAGATCGATCATGAGCGCGCCAAGGTGGTTTTCGACCTGATGTTCGCGGACAAGGTGCAGGCTGTCGCGCTGGTGGAGCGGCCCAAGGTGCCGACGGCGGGCGAGAACGCCACGGGCGACAAGATCGCGACCGACGGCAAGATGGCGGTCTTGCTGCTCAGGTAGGGAGGGCGGCAGTCGGAAGCGCCTGCCCCGCTGGGGGTTAATCCATTTGGGTTCAATGGGTTGGGGTGTGTCTGCGGGGCGAATTGGGTCTGTTCGGCAAAAACGGTTTTGGCGTCGGGCGGCCATTTGGGTTGCTCCCTGGAGGGAATTGCGCGCGTTGGTCGGCGCTCAATAGGGTAGCAGGCGATTTTCGGGATGAGGGCCTGGGGGATTGAGAAAAGCGTGTGAAGTCAGTGGATTAGGGGAATTTGGGGACTGGTGAACGGTGAACGGCGCGCCCGGCGAACCGGGCGCGCCTTTCTCGACTTCTACTTTCGCGGTTCGAAGCGCACTTCAACTTCGGTTTTCACGTTGACGGGGTGGCCGCCCTCGACCGGGGGCTGATAACGGAATTTAGCCCACGGCACAACCTCGCAGAGTTGCACGCCGGTTTCCAGCTCCGAGATCCTGCCTTCGTCGTCGATGATGACTTTGCAGCGGACCGGTCCCCCGGTAGGCTCCCAAAGGGGCGCGGGTTGGACAGCCGCCCCCTCGATCAGAAGGGCGCGTTGCTTATCCGCAGCGACTGAGACGTCCGGGATGTCTTTCGCGGCGGCCTTCTTCGGTTCCGCGCCTTCCTTGGGTGGCGCGGGCGTCAGCCGTGTGACAAGGAAAACAGGTCTGGCGGGATACCGTTTCACCCTGGCGCGTAGAACAGTGACCTGCCCATCGGTCACGTCAAACGCCAAGCCGCTCCAGGCCATATTGACGACTCTCTCGCAGCTTGATTGGAGCGGATAGCCGTTCTTGCCCTGGGCGGGATCGCCAATCTCGTCAATGACCCTCTGCGCGTCGACGCCCTCGGCAATATACTCCTTGCCGGGGACTACCTCAATGGGCGCCTTAAAGAACAGGCGGTAGCGACGCACACCCTCCCAGAGGTACAGGGAAGGTCCGCCGGCGTTCAGAGCGACATCGGTCGGGGTGGTCTCCGTCTGAACTTCTTGGATTTTTCCCTGGATCTTGTCCATGGTGATCGCCGCTTTTTTGGATTCGCCGGCAGGTGGCTGGCTGGAGCAACCTCCCAATCCAACAAGAGTGAGTACGAGAAGACAAAAAATACCTGCATTGCGGTTCATACGGCGTGCCCTCGCTTTCGAGATGTTGTTGTCCGGTTCTTAAGGTATCACGGAGCGTGATCGCTGACAACCGATCCGCCGCCCATACGAGGCCGATGGCCAAGCGCCTAACTGAGCAGCAGAGCCGCAACAAAACCTGGAGGGTCGCCTGCGTCCTTGTGGGGCCAGCCAATCTTGGCTGCCGCCGGGCTTCGCCCCGGCGTCCCTTGACAGCCCGAGGGAACGCCGGCTCGAAAGCCGGCGGCGGGCTAAAAGCCCGGCCCCACGACGTAGCGGAGCCGCAACTGAGCCTCGGCGCTTCCCAACGCAGGCGACGAACAACGATCGCCTGCGCCACTTCGGCGCGAGCGAAGAAGATTCCTCGATGCTGTAGTCCTCGGTGGCGGAGCCGCAACCGAGCCTCGGCGCTTCCCAACGCAGGCGACGAAAAACGATCGCCTGCGCCACTTCGGCGCGAGCGAATCTTGCCAAGCAGCGAGGAAGTAAAGGTGATGTACTGCTCAGTTGCGCGGGACGTGGGCGTTGTCGTTGGTGGCGATTCGGGAGCCGCCGTTATTTGGGAAGTCCATGGCCTTCACCGTTGCGTTCCAGCCGTCCACTACCACCAGTGGCCGGGCTGCGCCGAGGTCCTTCGACGCCGCTTCGATCTTGATGGTCCGGCTCTCCCCAGGTAGCAGCGAGACGTAGTTCTCGGAATAGTAGGCCGGCAACACGCGCTGATTGGTGCGCTGGTTGCGGAGTTGCACGTGCGCCATGACCGCCACGTTCCGCGTTGGATTGGCCAGCGTCACGTCGAGCAGCACCTTGCCGCCCGCCGCGCGGCGGACGATGCGCCCCTCGAGCTCGACATCGGGGATCGTGTTCAGCGCGGTCAGATCGTCCTGGGTGGTTTCCTTCCAATAGAAGTTGTCGGAAACGATTTTGCCCTGAGCATCGAGCAACTCCAGCTTCACAAGCTGCACCGGCGATAAGCCGGCGGGCGCCGGCAGCGTTCTCAACTCCAGAGCACGGGATGCCGGAGCCGCCGGAACCGCCGCCGTCTCATCGAATTTGACGCTGCCATCCAGATTGAGAATTCGAACACGGTACTTCATATTCGTGAGTTGCGCCGGCGTGTGATTGACCAACATGACCTTGAAATCATCCTGGGTCATCATGATGTGGACCTGTTCGCTCGCTTTCTGCACGCCGAAGAAGGATCCGAACGGCTCGAGCGAGTAATCGTAAATCTGCCAAACCAGGGCCGGTTGGGCGGGATTGCTCATCCAGGTGATGATGGCCGTGGTGGGATTGAACAGGCGCGACATGCGGGCTTCGTACATGGCGCGAAAGGCTTCATAGTCGGCCATCTGCGCTTTGCGGATGAAGTCGGCGAGCGTGTTGTAGGGGCCGTAACGCTTGACGATCATCCCCTGGAACGGTTTGTCGACGGGATTGCCGTTGCCGCCGACCAGACAGCGCAGGGCCCAGGCATCGTTGGGAAAATTCAAATCGAAAAGATCTTTCGCGGGGGTCCAGGATTGAATCGCTTCGAGCGTGGGAATGGAGGCGCTGCCGACTTCGGTATTGAAAGCCGGATAGTTCCCATAAAACAGCCGCGGCTCGCGCCAGCCGTATCCGCCGCCGCCCGAAATCACGCCGTTGCCCGCCGTCGAACTGGATTGATAGTAGCGGGTCTGGTCGAGCCCCTTGACGATCTCGGCGATTCCCCGATCGATCTCGGGCGGCGGGGCGCCTTCGTTGCGCCCGCACCAGATCACGATCGACGGATGATTCCGGAAACGCAGCACCTTATCGCGAACATTCGACAGATACAACGGCGCATCCAGCGGATTCAAACCGTTGGCCGGGTTGGCCTGGAAAAACTCATCCCAAACCATGATTCCGTAGCGGTCGCACAAATCATACAGATCCTCGGTGGTGCTCTGGCCGACCCAGTTTCGCAGGATGGTATAGTTGGCGTCCTTGTGCAGGCGGATTTGCGCTTCCAACCGCTCGCGCGGGATGCGTTTCAGCATTTCATCCATGCCCCAGTTGCCGCCCTTCGCGAAAACGCGCACGCCATTGACCGACAGGGTGAGATTCCGGGAGCCTTCCACGAAAAACGCCAGCTTGCGAATCCCGACGTTCAGATCGGCCGTGTCCGATGCAGCGCCGTTGATGTCGAAGCTGAGGTGCAAGGCATACAGATTCGGCTCGCCGAAGCCGTTGGGCCACCAGAGCTTTGGATTGGCCAGACGCAACCGCGGCGTGTTCTGTGGATTCAATTTCACAGGCTGCGCAGAATTGGGAGCGAGGGTGATGGAGGAAGAGCGGAAAGCGATGTCTCCCAACTTACCGGACACAGTGCCGGTCTGGGGGCGATCCGAGGTGTTGTTGACGGTGACCTCGACGGAAACATCGGCTGAGTCGGTGCGCGGCAGCGGCAGGTCGGTTGTGACGTATGGGTTTTGGAGGATCACCGGGCCGGTTGCCAAGAGCGTCACCTTCTGCCAGATGCCGATCTGGCGGTCGCGAATGCCGGGCACCCAGTCCCAGCCGATGGAAGCGACGAAAGTGGGTCCATCTTGCCCCAGCGGCCCGTTCGGTCCGCCGCCATTGGGTCCGCGCTGGTTGGCGATGGTCTTTTCCCACGGATCGCCAGGGTGCGGCGGCGGCGCAATCAGCACCGCCAGCGCCGCCTTCTTACCGGGAGTTACTAAGGCGGTCACGTTGAAGATCCCGCGGATGAACGCCCCTTTGATGGTTCCCACCCGCTTCCCATTCACCCACACGTCGGCGGCGTAGTTGATCCCCTCGAAATTGAGCCAGACTTGGCGGCCCGCGTAATTCGCCGGCACATCGAACTCGGTTCGATACCAATAGGACGCGCGGGAGAGGCTCTCGGGAATGATGTTCGGCCGGTTGTTCTCCCCGTAAGTTGGTTCGGGATAGATGTTATTGTTGACAAGCGTGGTAAGAACCGTTCCGGGTACGGTTGCGCGATACCAGTCGGGCGACGACGGGCCGGGCGCCTGCTCCCACT
Organism: uncultured Acidobacteriia bacterium; assembly: GCA_903925975.1. Classification (GTDB taxonomy): domain Bacteria; phylum Acidobacteriota; class Terriglobia; order Bryobacterales; family Bryobacteraceae; genus BOG-224. The sequence continues at coordinate 5,402 of CAIYHG010000150.1, forward strand.
GCGACGAGCGACTGGGTCGGTTCTTCTCCGGATCGGTTGGCCAGATCACGATCCCCTGCGCCCGCGGGGCGTTGTAGAGCCGCACTGCGTCGGGCACCTTCGTCGCGGTGGGCGGATTGGCGGCAGCGGTCGGCGGCGGGACATACGGCTTGACCGCATAGATCTTGGGCGCGAATCCAACCTTGGAGATGGCCTCGCCCGATTGCGTCACGTGCGAGACATCCTGCATGAGCCAGCCCGTGGAGATTACCATTGCGCTTTGTTCCGCCGCGGTCGAACTTCCGGCAATCCCCAGCAGTCCCGCCAATAACATGATTCGC
>CAIYHG010000151.1 GCA_903925975.1 uncultured Acidobacteriia bacterium
GTTCCCCCGCCATCGCCGACGGAAAGCTGTTCCTTCGATGCATGGATGGCGTGGCGTGTTACGAACTGCGGGAGTAACAGGCGTTCCATCTGCGGACGGATGGGCCGGGCCGAGGGAGCCCCCTGCGCGTTGGGGATCTGTTCTTCGATCCGGCGTCCGCAATCGGCAAGTAGGAGGCCGTTCATGAGAATGACAACCGTGAGTTTGGGGTGGTTGATTGGTGTGCTGGCGCTGGTTGGCGCCGGTTGTGTCGGCGTGGCGTCTGGGAAGGCGCCAGCGGGGACGCAGACGCCGATTGCGCGAAAGACGCTGCTGCTGGACGCCGCCATTGCCAAAGACATTCGGCCGAAGACGACGGTCGCGCCCGATCCGTTCGGCCATGCCGGTCTTGTGCTCATGGGTGACAAGGCGCATCACGACGAGCAGAAGATCTGCCTCGTGTCCAGCGAGGGATTCTTCTCCATACCCGCCGAAACCACAGGGCAGTCCGTCGTATTCCGCCTGGGTGTCCAGGGACCGCTTGGTGTGCGGATTGTCCTTTCCACCACAAATGCGAGCGCCAGTTATCCGATCACGCTGGCGGAGGAAGGAAAATGGCAAGATGTCCCCTTCCCGCTCGTGGCCATCGCCAAGCGCCTGGGCACCGGTGCACGCGTGGTCGACATCACTCTGTTGGAGAAGGATCTGACCCACAAGGGAATGTTGTATCTGCAAAGCGCCGTCCTGACCCGCGGTGCGGAGGAACCGGCGACAGGCGCGGCAACACGATGAATTGCGTTACACGACAACATCTCGAGCGAGCCGAAAGAATCGTGGCCAAGGCCAGGAACGCCGGTGGATTGGCTCCCATTGACCTGGAGCGGTTCTGGGACGCTGATGCCAAGGCCCACGCCGATCCTTTTGCCCCGGATTGTCCGCAGATGCCGCTCGGCCTCCGGATGTCTCCGGAGTGCGTCTACTCCGAGCTGGGCTTGCCCGAGGCTTGGTACCAGCTCTGGCACGACGACACCTACTGGCGGCCGCTGGCCAGGCGCTACAACGACGAATCCGAGCGAATCGTGGGCCGCCGCCTGCTCGACGAGAAGACCAATCGCTTCCAGATGCATCGCTGGCCGGAAATCCGGCAATTGCACGACATCTTCGAGGGTCGCAACGCATGGCACGAGGAGTCCTTCTCCTACTGGCTGCATCCGGCGGCGGAGACGGAAGACGAACTGAAGGCCCTGCTGGACCGCGTCGAGCAGCGCCTGGAAAACCTGCGCGCATGCCTTCTGCCAACGGACTGGGCGGAGCAGAAGGCGCGGCTCATCACGGAACGCGGGCCCATCCCGCCCTACCGCGGCCAGCGCGGGCCGGTGACCTTCGCGATGTCCATCTATGGCGTCGAGAATCTGATCTTCCTGATCATGGACAATCCGGATCTGGCGGCGCGTTACCGCGACGTGATCATTCGCACCATGCTGGAACGCGCCCGCATCCTGGACGAGGAGGCCGGGCTTACCCCAACGAATACGCCGCACGGCTGGGGTTGGTGGGA
>CAIYHG010000152.1 GCA_903925975.1 uncultured Acidobacteriia bacterium
ACGCGCACCAGATCTGGCGGCCAGCCTCCTGGTATTGAACCGTGCAATTGAGATGCGTGCAGACCGCGGAAAACGCCCGCCAGTCGGTCTCGTTCTGCCGGATCAGCAGCACCGGCCGGCTCCCGAACTTCACGATCTTCCCGCTGTTCGCCTTCAGATCGGAAACCTTGCCCGCGGACACCTCGTTCACGGCCGCTTCGGGTACAGCGGGTGGATTCATGAAGCTGAGAGCGGGATACAGGAAGGAAACGATGGAAGCGGTGAACCCGCCACCCAAAATCCAACGAATAAGACTACGCCGTTCCACGGCCATGCATCCCTCCCCTTGGGGCCAAGGTATGCGAGATCGGTGTCCAATGTCAAGCGCACCAGCAGAGCCGGAACTCCCGAATGTGCGCGCGACATGAGAGCGGAATTGCCAGCGTGCTTGTGGGGTCAGCCATTTCTGGCTGCCGCCGGGCTTTGGCCCGGCGTATTGCGACAGCCCGAAGAAACGCCGGCTCAAAAGCCGGCGGCGGGCTGAAAGCCCGGCCCCACATCTTTTTGTGTCGCGCACGTCTCCCGAATGCCCTGGTTTCGGCGCCGGGCGGCTTGACGTACAATGTCCAGGTGACTCCAAAGAAATCGGTCCTCGGAAAAGCCGCCTCCAGCGGTTCCCCCTCGCTCCTGCGCCAATTGGGTGTCGTCAGCGCCACGGCGCTGGTCGTCTCGAACATGGTCGGGACGGGCATCTTCACCACCAGCGGCTTTCTGGCGGGCGACTTGGGCTCCCCTAACCTCGTCTTGAGCATCTGGATCGTGGGAGCGCTCTTCGCGCTCGTCGGCGCATTCTGCTACTCGGAACTCGGCGTCAATTTCCCAAGCTCCGGCGGCGAGTACGTCTACCTGACGCGCGCCTACGGGCCGACCTGGGGCTTCATGACCGGATGGGTTTCGTTCTTCGCCGGATTCTCGGCGCCCATCGCCGCGGCCTCCCTGGCTTTCTCCGATTACCTGGGCTACTTCTTCCCCGCAGTGAGGCAGGCCAACGCGCAGATCACCATCGGGTCGGGCGATTACTCCTTCAAGATGGGCGGCGCTCAACTTGTGGCCGCCTGCCTGATCGCCCTGTTCACCGTCCTCAACTTCTTCGGGGTCCGGCGCATCGCGCGCATCCAGAACGTGCTGACCGCCACCAAGATTCTCGTGCTGTTGGCCTTCATCGGGTTGGGTTTCGCCATCGGCACGGGAAGCTGGGGCAACTTCTCCGCGACTACGGCTCGTACTTCTACGACGTCGATTCCAGCGCAGTTCGCCATCAGCCTATTCTGGATTTACGTCGCCTATAGCGGGTGGAACGCTGCCACCTACGTCGCCGAGGAACTCAAGAAGCCCGAGCGGACGCTGCCGACCGCACTAGCCGTGGGAGCGGGCCTGGTGGCCGCGCTCTACATCGGACTGAACCTGATCTTCATTTACGCCGTGCCTCTCGGCGAGATGAAAGGCGTGCTGGCGGTGGGCGCGCTGGCGGCTTCGAAGCTCTTCGGCCCGGGCATCGCCGGCGTGTTCAGCGCCTTGATGGCGCTCTCGCTGATGTCCACGGTGAACGCCATGGTCACCATCGGCCCCCGCGTGTACTACGCCATGGCGAAGAACGGCGCCTTCCTCCCCATCGCCGCCAAAGTCGATCCGCGCTGGCACACTCCGGTCCCCGCCATCGTGCTGCAAGGGATTTGCGCCGTTATCATGACGCTCACGCCGTTCCCCCAACTGGTTATCTACATCGGGTTCACGCTGAACTTCTTCGCGGTGATGTCGGTCAGCTCTCTCTTCCTTTTCCGGCGTCGGCCGGAATGGCAGAAGCTACGCGTGGTGAGTTTCGCCTGGCCCCTGCTGCCCGCGCTCTTCCTTATAGTGGGCGGATGGATGACCGTTTACGGCTTCCTGCTGCAACCCAAGGTTTCGTTCGCCGCGGTCGTAACCGTGGCCTTGGGCGCGCTGGTCTACCATTTCAAAGTCAGAAAGCCGGCGTAAACGCGCTTCCCGCTAACCAAACCCCGGCTCTCAGCATCTCTACAGGTAGGATCGAAATGGCAGAGGGGCTGAGCACCGGGGCAGAAGTTCGCGTAGTGCCATTCCGGGGAATCGGCTGCATCCTCCTGCTGTTGGTTTCTGCCGCATCGGTCGACGCCGCGAAACCCGAGCGCGAAGCCATCGTCCTGCACGGCCGAGCGCAAACCCTCTACCATCTGGCAGCAGTGGCTTCCTCCGACGCGCAGCGCTCGCCGGTGCTCTTCATCCCTGGAGACGGCGGGTGCAATCGAGCCGCCACGGACATGGCCCGCATGATCTCTTCGCTCGGGTACGACGTGTTTAGCTTGGACGTGCGGCACTACCTCTCCACTTCTACCCACGGCCGCGAAGTACTGACCGAAGACCAGATGGCCGCGGATATGGAGGAAGCCATCCGCACCGTGGCCGGCCCGGAGCATCGCCCTGTTTTGCTGGCCGGCTGGTCGCAGGGCGCAACGATGGCGATTCTGGCCGCGGCCCGTATGCGGGACCGCCACCCGCTGCAAGGCGTGCTTACTGTCTCGCTTCCGGAAGCAGGCACTCTTGGCTGGCGCCGGCTCGACACACTCCGGTTGCTGTTCCGCAAGGCGCCGCACGAACCGGCGTTCCAGGTCGCACCGCTGATGCCGCAGGTCGCGCCAACCCCGCTATGGATGGTGTATGGAACCCAGGACCGTTTTACCGCGGCGTCCATCGCGCGCCGCCTCACGGCGATGGCGCACAGGCCGAGGCGCAGCCGGGAAATCGAAGGCGGCAACCACACCCTCGACAATCAAAGCTCTAGGCTGAAGAGTTCCATCGAGGCGGGGCTGGCCTGGCTCTCCCGGCCCAGGCCCGCGCAACAAACCGGACGCCCCTGACGCGGGACAGTACTACAGCAGCTCCAATTCTCCGCTTCTCGGCGAGATTCGCTCGCGCCGAAGTGGCGCAGGCGATCGCTTTTCGTCGCCTGCGTCGGGTTGGTAACCCGCCTGGAGCGCCGATTGGCAACCGGCACCGGGAAGCGCCGAGGCTCGGTTGCGGCTCCGCTGCTGAGTGGGACAGACCATCGTAGTCCGTGGTCTGCCAAACGCTGCGAATGGCGACTCCCGCCGACGCAGGCGACGGAAAACGATCGCCTGCGCCACCTCTGTAGAGCTCCCTCCGCTGGCGCTCAGTCCGCGGCAACCTTTTCGAGTGGGATCGTGAGCGTGCCGATCTCACCCGAGCTATTGTCCCGGACCAGCACGCGCAGGCTCTTTGCGTCCCTGGGCACCTCGATCGTTCTCGAGAAGACCAGGCCGTCGCGCAGCGCCG
>CAIYHG010000153.1 GCA_903925975.1 uncultured Acidobacteriia bacterium
CGGATTGGCTACACTCTGTCATAGCAAAGGCCGTTCTCTCTTTGGCGTTAACTGCTGTGTGGAAACTCAGTTATGCCATGAAAGACGGCCTTTTGCCATAAATTGGTGAGAAATGGCGGCTAGGGAAGGCAGCAATTGCCAGTCGGCTGGATAGGGCTTGCCGAAATAGTCTGTTGGCCGCCGATTAGCGCAGATGGACGCCGATAAGTCTTGTTCCTTCAATCCGCGTTAATCGGCGTTGATCTGCGGCCAACCTTCTTGGCCCGCAGGGTCTTTGCGAGGGCCTTTTCGGCAGCCCGTGGATAGGCGGCTGCGGGTGGGATTGCCCCACCCACAAATTAGGAGCCGATCACTCCCGCGAGCGGGCTGCTGGCCGTGGCGTATAGCTTCCTGGGCATGCGGCCGGCTTCGTAGGCCAGGCGCCCGGCCTGCACGGCAAGTTTCATGGCTTCGGCCATCTTCACGGCGTCATCGGCAACGGCAATGGCGGTGTTCATGAGCACGCCATCGGCGCCCAGTTCCATGGCCACCGCCGCATCGGAAGCGGTTCCGACGCCGGCATCGACGATCATGGGCACTTCGGTGATCATTTCGCGGAAAATACGCAGGTTGGCGGGGTTCTGAATGCCCATGCCCGAGCCGATTGGGGCGGCCAGCGGCATTACCGCGGCGGCGCCGGCATCGATCAGCCTGCGCGCGTTCACGATGTCGTCGGTAGTGTAGGGCAGCACCACGAAACCCTCTTTGACGAGGATGCGAGTGGCTTCGAGCAGGCCCGCATTATCCGGGAACAGCGTCTTCTCATCGCCGATAACTTCGAGCTTGATCCAGTTCGATAGGCCGACTTCGCGGCCCAGCATCGCCGCGCGGACGGCATCGTCCGCGGTGTAACAGCCGGCCGTGTTGGGGAGGATGAATATTTTGCTTCGATCGACATAATCGAGCAGCGATTCCTTGGAGCGGTCGGTCAGGTTCACGCGGCGGACGGCCACGGTGACCATGTCGGCGCCGGAGACTTCGTGACAACGCTTCATTTCCTGAAAAGTGCGGTACTTGCCGGTGCCCACGATGAGGCGGGATTGGAGCTCGCGGCCGGCGATTATGAGCTTGTCGGACATGACTCTATTCTAACGGCAGAGCGGCGGCTCGAAGTTACGCGGCAGGGCTGCTCTATCGGATTGGCAGTTTGCGAATCCTAATCTTCTCCCGGTCTGCCGAGATCGCGGCGCCTTCGGCCAGGACTGTCTCGCATTGGAGGCACACTGATCGGATCAAATCCGCTTGCCCCTGGGCGTCAAGGCCTTGTGCGCGAAGCAAGACTACAGAAGGAAGTCCGTGGCCGGTGAGCGCGAGGTGAGCGTGAAAGTCATGATCCAAAGTCACGCAGGTCCGGCCCTCCTGCCTGGCCCTGGCCAGAATGTCGATATCTTCCGCCTGCGCCATTCCAATCTCGCAGACGTGTACCGCGTCCATTCCGCGCTGACGAAGAATTGACGCGGCCCCTGGAGCGAGCCCCTGATCGAGCAGATAATTCATGCTACGCGATCAATGCTCACGCTTTCGAGATCGACGCTCGCTGCCGCATAGCGCAGCGCCTGGTTGAGGTCTTCCGCTTCGAGGTAAGGGTATTCGGCCAACAGCGCCGCTCTGTCCGGGTACGTCGCCAGGAGTTCCAGGACGCGGCGCACGGTGATGCGCAAACCCCGGACACAGGGCTTTCCGCCGCACTTCCCAGGCTCAACCGTGATTCGGTCAAACAACTCTACCGTCGCCATGTGTTCAGTTTAGACCAAGCGGTGCCCAAGCGGGTTTGGAGGATTTGGCCAGGATATGTCCCGGAGCGGCGGTCCCCCCTACTTTGCTGATAGAATTGCCGAGATGTTCCGTAAAGTACTGGTAGCCAACCGCGGCGAAATCGCGGTGCGCGTGATTCGCACGCTCCGCGAGATGGGGATCTTGTCCGTGGCGGTGTATTCCGATGCGGACCGCACGTCGCTCCACGTGCGCATGGCCGACGAAGCCGAGCGGATTGGGCCGCCGCCTTCGTCGGAAAGCTACCTGCTGATCGACCGGATTATCGAGGCGGCCCGGAAACACGGCGCGGAAGCGATTCACCCCGGTTATGGATTTCTCAGCGAGAACGCGGAGTTTGCCGAGGCGTGCGAAGCCGCCGGAATCGTGTTTATCGGGCCGTCGGCTGCGTCCATACGCGCGGTGGGCTCGAAGACTGAGGCTCGGCGCGTGGCCATGGCCGCCGGGACGCCGGTGACGCCCGGGACCGAGCACGCGGTGACGATCGAGGAGGCGCGCGCGTTTGCCGGCGAGTATGGCTACCCGCTGATTCTGAAAGCGGTAGCCGGCGGCGGCGGCAAGGGCATGCGCGTGGTGGAGCGCGAGGCGGAGTTGGAGCCGGCCTACCGGCTGGCCGCAAGCGAGGCGGAGCGCTCGTTCCGCAATGCGGATATCTATGTAGAGAAGCTCATTACCCGGGCGCGGCACATCGAAATTCAGGTGCTGGGCGATCGCCACGGCAACATGATCCACCTGGGCGAGCGCGAGTGCTCAATCCAGAGGAGGCACCAGAAGGTGATGGAGGAGTGCCCCTCGCCGCTGGTTGCGATGTACCCGGAAATGCGGCGCGAGATGGGAGAAGCCGCCGTTCGGGCCGCTGCCGCGGCCGGGTATCACAATGCCGGCACGGTGGAATTTCTGGTGGACGAGGACCGGAAGTTCTACTTCCTGGAGATCAACACGCGTTTGCAGGTGGAGCATCCGATTACGGAGTTGACCACCGGCCTCGACCTGGTTCGGCTGCAAGTGGAGATTGCGGCCGGGGCGCGGCTCCATCTCAAGCAGGAAGACATCCATTGGCGCGGATCGGCGATTGAATGCCGCATTTATGCGGAGGATCCGTATAACGACTTTCTGCCTTCACCGGGCAAGATCACGCGGCTGAACCGGCCGCTAGGCCCCGGAATCCGCATTGACGCCGCCATATATCAGGGCTGGACGGTGCCGATCGATTATGACCCGCTGCTGGCGAAGTTGGCCGTCTGGGCTCCGCGCAGGGAGCAGACTACGGACCGGCTCCTGCGGGCGCTGCGTGAGTACGACGTAGGCGGGATACGGACGAATATCGGGTTCTTCCGCCAGATTCTGGAAGACCGGGATTTTCGCGCGGGCCGGCTGCACACGGGGTTTATCGAGGAGTTCTTCAAACGGAATGCGCCGCCGAAAATGCCGCGTGAATACGCCGCCGCGGCCGCGCTAGCGGCGGCGCTGCACGCATCTCGCGTGACGGAAAACGCGACGGCCGCCGCCGCGAGTTCGCCGTCGTCGAGCGCCTGGGTTCAGGCGGGAAGGAACGACCTGCTGAGATGAAACTGGAATTGACCGTGAATGGGGCGCCGGGTTGGCTGGAGATTCTGGAGCCGGCGCCGGAATGCCGGTTTCGCTTCAACGGAGAGGAAGGCGCGGCGAACGTAGAAGCGCCTGAGCCGGGGGTCTACGCCATATTGATGGATGGCCGCTGCTACGATGCGCACGTGGAAGAAGGGCCCGCCGGGCTGGTGGTGACGATTGGCGGGTTCCGGTTCGACGTGGCGGTTCGCGACCCCCGCCGCCTTTCGCGCCGGAAGGGCGCCGCGGGAAGGGAAGGCGCGCAAACCCTGGTAGCGCCAATGCCCGGTAAAGTTGTTCGGCTGCTGGTTTCCCAAGGCGACGCCGTGGAGGCGGGCCAAACCATCCTGGTGGTGGAAGCCATGAAGATGCAGAACGAACTCAAGACCGGCCAAGCCGGCAACGTTCTGAGCCTGCCGGTGAAGGAAGGGGCCACTGTGGCCGCAGGCGAGGCGCTCGCCATCATCGGCTAATCCGCGCCGCGCCGGTTTCCGCGAACTGGTTCGGCCACCCGGTCAGACGGCTGGAGTTGCGAACGCCGGGCCAAGGCAAATCAGCGCAACGCCGGCCGCATAAAGCAGGACCATCACGACCGACCACGCGGTTACGCGCCCATCCCGGCCTTTCAGCTCCCGGAAGATCAGGAAGCCCAGAAGGACGGCTACAAGCGGCGTGGCGTGCTGAAACGCGGCCGCGACCGCGGGGCGCATATGAAGTTCCCCGGCGCGCAGCGAGGAGCCGGCGCCGACGGCGGCGTTGGCGGCGTTAGCTACCAGCAGGGCAGCGGTTCCCGCGGCCCACATCATTCCCGCCAGAATTCCAGCCCCGTGATTCTTGGGCTTCCCCCTGAAGTAGTCCACGAAATCCACCGGTTCCCCTTCAACCGGCAGGTTCATCAGGAACATGTTGAATACGAAAGCCGAGATGGCGAGTCCGAAGATAAAGAAGCCCAGCAAACCGTACGGCCCCAAGCCAATGTCGCTGACCGTCGCCTTCGCAACCAGAGGCTCGTAGAGAGACATCAGGACGCCGCCCACGGCGGCCAGGACAGCCGCCTTGATCGGGGCCGGTCTCCTGGTGCTCTTGGCGAGGCCGGCCTTGGCGGCTCGCTCGTGGCGCACGTCGGCCAGGGTGCGATACACCATAACGGCGCACACAGCCGCGCCTACAATGAGGCCGCAACCGCCCAACAGCATCACCATATTCGATGGGGCGCCGCTCAGGTGGGCGAGCAAGCTGCTCAGTATGAGCGCCACGCCCAAAGTGATGGGGAAGGATATGGCCATGCCGGCCACGGAGATGGCCGCCAGCAACAGCATATTCCCGAAATTGAAGATAACGCCCGCGGCTATGGCCCATACCCACTGGCGCTTGCCGGCCTGCAGAACGTCATCCGTGAACGTGAAGCCGTCGTACCCCAAGCTTCCGAAAGTGAAGACGATGATCAGGGCGAGCGCAGCGGCGCCGATCACAAAATCGAAATAGTACAACTCGAAGCGCCACTTCTTGGTCAGCTTAAACGTGCTGGCCCAGGAGCCACAGCACAACATGCTGAGGGCCATCAGGATCAGGAGTGCGGTATGCGAATGTGGCAGGATCATAACGGCTTCCGGAACAGTGAGAGTACAACGGCTTGGGATAGCAGGTCAACCCTATTGGTTATTTGTCCGATTCTGCGAGGAAGGGCGGCTTGCCTGGAACCTGCCGGACGCGCAGCGGCTTTGGCTCCGCTGAACAGGAAGGCAGGGGAATCACCGAGTAATAGTTGAGCCCATATGTCCAGTTGCGATGTAGCTCTTCCAGGCATATGCCAGGGGCTTGGGCCGCGATCCTGTTCCAAAGGGGCCGGGCCGTCGCCTCCCGGTCCACCAGGGGCAAGGCCGCATGTTTGACGTAGGCCAAACCGGCGGCGGCGCCGAGCGACACGGCGGCCACGGCGGCGAATCTGCGGCTTCGCCGGTCAAGCAGCCACACGGCGGCAGCCAGAACTGCCGGCAAAAGCCAGGTCCACCGGAACTGCGGCAGGCCGGCGCTCGAGACTCCGGAAGCCACCGCCGCCGGCAGCGACTCGACGGCCACCGGAAACGCGGCCAGAAACACCGCGCAGATCGAGAGCCCCACGGCCGCCTTGCGCGCTTCCGCTAGGGCGATGCCCGCCAGCGCCGCCGCGGGCGGCAACAGCGCCAGAACGTATCCGGGCAGCTTGTTGACCGATGCCGACAAAAAGACCAGCCCGAACAGCATCCAGGCGAGCAGGAACAGTCTGCGCCGGTCTTTGAGGATGGTTCGGCGGAAGGCCAGAAACAGCAGCGGCGTCCAGGGCAGGAAGCCGGCCAGGAATACGGGAATGTAAAACCACCAGGGCTGCGTGTGCTGCAGAACGGTCGAAGTGAAGCGCTCGAAGTGCTGCCGCCAGAAGAACTCGCGCAGGAAGGGCACTCCGTTGCGGCTATAACAGAGGATGTACCAGGGGAGCGCCACCAGCAAGAACGGCGCGAACCCCAGGGCCGCCATCCGCGCGCGCGATGGCCCACCCTGGCGCGGTCCGCTCGCTAGCCACAAGAACGGCGCGGCCGGAGCGGCCAGCGCCAGCGGGAGCAGTCCCTTCGCCAGCGCTGCCAAACCCATCAGCGCGCCAGCGGCGATCAACAGACGGGGGTTCTTGCTGCGAAGCCAGGCGAGCATGAGGAGCATGGACGCCGAGAGCATTACGGCCATTGGCAGGTCGGTCGCGCCCACGTAGCTGAAGCCTATCCACAGGCCGCATGTTCCCAGGATGAAGGCGCCGCACCACGCCGCGAGCTCGCCGAATTGCCGTTCGAGGATGCGCCAGAAGAAGACCAGGAAGGCCACGCTAAGCAACGCCACGGGGAGGCGGGGCGCCAGTTCCGTTCCGAGCCCCAGGCGAAATCCGGCGCCCGTCATCCAGTATAAAAGAGGAGGCTTTTCGAACCAGGGCTGGCCCCAGAGCCGGGGCGTTACCCAATCGCCCGAGAGCGCCATTTCACGCCCGATCGAGGCGTAGCGAGGCTCGTCCGGCCCTATTAGACCCGCGCTGCCAAGTCCGTAGAAATAAAGAACGAACGCCATCGGCACGGCCAGACAGACGAGCGGCGCGAGTTTCCGGGGCATTTCTTCCATTCTAACCCGCGGGTCCGCACTGTCTATCCTGCGTTGCGCGTGGTTCCGTAGTCCGCCGCGGAGATCACGGCATCGGGCGTAGCGGCGCTTCGGGAATCGGCCGGGGTTATCGCAATCTGTCGCATGCCGCTCTGGCTTTGGCGGCAACGGGCTGTGGCAGGGGGGCGTAGCCCAGCGTTTCCGCCATGCTCTGTCCCTGCGAAAGCATCCATTTCAGAAAATCCACGATGATGCGCTTCTTCTCCGGGTCCGCGATTTTGGCAGGGGTCAGCAACCACGTGTAGCTCGAAATCGGATAGGCGTCTTTGCCGGGCGGATTCGTAATCGAGACCCGGAAATCGCCAGGCATGGAATCGGCCACCGAGGCCGCGGCTAATCGGATGCTCGATGTTCCGGCTTTAATGAATTTCCCGGATGAATTCCGCACCCGCCCGTAGGCCATCCGGTTCTGCACGGCATAGATCAATTCGACGTAGCCAAACGAAAACGGCATCTGTTTCACGATTCCCGCCACGCCTTCGTTTCCCTTGGCGCCAATCCCGGTCCGCCACCCGAGAGAGGTTCCGCGGCCCATGGCAGCGCGCCACTCCGGGCTTGTTTTCGAGAGAAAATCCGAGAGCACGTACGTGGTTCCGCTCCCATCCGAACGATGCACCACTGCAATGCCCGCGTCAGGCAGCCGGATGCCGGGATTGACCGCTGCCAGCGCCGGGTCGCTCCAGTTGACGATCTTTCCCGTCAGGATGCCCGCCAGCGCCTCCGCAGTGAAGTTGAGCTCCTTATTGATGCCGGGGATGTTGTAGGTGGGGACGACCGCGCCCACCACCGTGGGGAAATGGAGGACGCCGTTGGGGAACAGCGCCGCGTCCGCGTCGGTCAGCGGCATGTCGGACGCGCCAAGATCCAGAACGCCCGCCCGGAGTTGCCGCAATCCGGCGCCCGACCCGACGGATTGATAGTTGAGGAGCGCCTGCGGGTGAAGCCGGTGATACTCGTCGAACCATCTGGCGTAGATGGGATACGGGAACGTCGCGCCGGCGCCGTTGATCAGAACCTGCGAGAGCGCCGGCTGAATCAACATCGCCAGCGAGGCGGCGCAAATCAAAGACCGGGCGGCCCGTCTCATTCCGTCACGCTCTCGATCCGGACCATGCGGCCGGGATAGTCCAGCGTCAGGATGAAATCCTGAAGGACGGCGTTACCCAGATTTCCGCCGCGTTGGGAAGCCTCTTCGTCTTCGCCATAGCCGCTTTCCACGTAACCCACTTCAATCGCTCCGAGGTCGATAGCGTTGAGCTTGACGGAAGTTGCCCAGCCTTTCGTGAGCCGCGCTCGGCCAAGGTATCCGGTCGCCTGCATTGGGGTCCCGGCCTTGGCAAGGCTTCGCAGTCCCAGGTGGTCGATTGCTTTGGGGAAGAGAATCAGCCCAAGGCTAGATCCGGTATCGAGCGTCACGGAGATCCGAATGCCATTGACGTAGCAGTCTTCGAGAAGAGGCAGGACGGAAGTTCCCCGCAGGATCATGGGGAACGACGTCGCCTCCGGGCCGTCCCCCGTCGGAGCGGGCGCCGGCGCGGAGTCCAGAAACCGTATACGCCGGTGGAAATAGTCGATCTGCGCCACCCGCTGGCTCAGAAACCCAAATCCCAGAACTCCGTGCAGCGGGCGCCCCAGCGAACCGGATAGCGCCGAAAGGTCGATTGCCGAAACTTCCAGATCGTGAACCGCAAGATCGCCTATCTTCAACTCCGGGCAGACGGTTCGGCGGCCGGAGGTGCGCCCCGTCCCTACGCCGGCGATCTGCCCCTCGGGGCCGAGCGGCAGTTTCAGCTGACGGGCGAGGCGTAGGTCGATGATTGAGGTTCGCGTGCCGGTATCGAGGATGAAGTTAAGCGGGCCGCGCCCGTCGATGGTGGCGCGAAGAACGATCTGATTGTGCTGGAATTCGAACCCGACTTCCGCGAGCGTCGCCGCATAGCCTTGGGAGATTCCCAATCCGGCAGCACAGACGAGCATGACGATGCGCAACATAACCCGCTCACGGAACAGCGTAGCAGGTTGACATTCGGCTCCAACAAAAGAAGAGGAGGCCGGCGTATTACGCCAAGCCTCCCCTGGGAACTACCGGGCGGGGGTGAACCTACTAGAAGTTCACTCGCAGCGCCAACTGGATCTGCCGGTTCGTACCGAGACCGATCTGGTTCGATACTGTCGAGGTGCGTGCGCCGAAATTGGCTCCGGCGGTAGCTGTGGTGAACGCCTGGCCGGGCTGAAGTCCGGAAGCGCCGGGTCCGCTGGGGATGATCTGCTGCAAGCGGACGTTGCCGGGGTTGGCCAAATTCGCATGGTTCAGGATGTTGTAGATCTCAGCCTTGAACTCAACGAACTTCTGTTCGGCAAACGGGAACTTCTTGCCTAGGGTCAGATCGATCTGGCTCAGTCCGGGGCCAACCAGACTATTCCGGGAAGAGTTGCCGAAGGTTCCCGGCAGGGGAATCGAAAAGGCAGCCGGGTTAACCCAGCCCATGCCGCTGTGGAGGTAGGGGTCAACGCCGGCGACTACGTCGGGCCGGCGCACGTTACGGCTATTGCCGCCGCCAAGGGTGTTGATAACCGGCGTCGTCACGGGCGATCCATTTACCAGGACCGGGTTGGCATAGATGCTCCCGTCGCGGGTATCCCGGTACACTACGTCCGGCCGGGTGATCAGGACATCGATCGGCACGCCGGCTCTCGCGTTGGCGATGCCGCCCAACTGCCAGCCGCCCAGAAGGAAGTTCGCCGCCGCTCCCGTGTGCGAGAGGTAGCGCCGGTTCCGGCCGAAAGGCAGCTCATAGAGCCCCGTCATGTTGAAGCTTTGCCGGATATCGAAGTTGTTGTTTCCGTGGTCGGCGTTGAAGTCGAACGGGTTGCCGGCGGTGTTGGCTTCGTTGGAGCCGCCCGAATTACCGATGCTGTGGCCCCACGTATACTGCATACCCATCGACAGGCCGGAGCTGAAACGCCGGTTGGCGGTCACCTGCATCGAGTTGTAATTGTTTCGGCCGCCGCTCGTTTTGTAATCGATCTCGGCGAAGCGGTTGCCGAACTCCCGGTTGACGATCGCGGCGCCGGTGGTGGCGTTCATGCCAACGCTGACGATCTTGTTGGTGGTGCTCCGCAGGAACAGATTGCGTCCCTGGTTGCCGACGTATGCCACGGTGAGCATGGTGTTCCCCGGCAGTTCCTGCTGCACCGATGCGGTGTACTGCAGGATGCGTTCCGGAAGCCGGTATCCAGGAGCGTAGGCGCGCGGCTGGTAGCCCAGGTTGGGGTCATCGATGTTGTATGTCGCGAAGATCTGGTTGGTGTCGAAGGGATAAGCTAGCAGCGAGCCGGAGGTGATGGTGCGGCCGATGCGGTCGTTAGCCTCGGGTTGAATCTGATCTTCTGTCTGCCCCGGTCCGTAATAGAACCCGGAACCGATGTGGAATACCGTCTTGTTGTTGAATTGCCGCGGAGCCCAGGCAAACGCCAAACGCGGCCCGAAGTTCTTCTTGGAGGAGCTATACCAGTCGCCCTTGTAACCGGGAATGATCGTCCCCTTCGCCATGTCGAAGTACACATTCTTGTTGTTGGTTTCGTGCATGGGCTGGTAGTATTCCCACCGCAGGCCGTAGCTCATGGTCAGGGTGGGGCTGATCTTCCACTCGTCCTGACCGTACAGAATGTAGTAATTCTGGCGCATGTGCGCCTCGCCGGAAAGGCCGGTGAACGGGCTCTTCGCGCTCAAATCGCCGTTGAAAGCGATCGAGGAGGGCTGATTCGCCAGAAACGCGGCGACGTTCGCGAACGAAAACGTCGTGCCGCCGAGTTGGTCGTTGTAGATCGTCAGCGCGCGCAACTCGCCGCCGAACTTCATGTTGTGGCTGCCGCGTACCACGCTCAGGTTATCGATGAACGACTCGGAGAAATTCGTGTAGGGCGCTCCGCGTCCGTTGAACGAACTGCTCAGGCGGATCAGGCCGCTGGGAATGGCAAGGCCGGCGCTGCCCGTCTGGCCGGCGATGCCGCCCAAAGCCACGCTGCCGCTCAGGTTGATGGTCATGCCGCTGATATTGGCGTTCGGGCTCGATCCCGGGATGCCGTAGACGCGTGTTTTCGAACCATTGAACCCGAACTTCGTCTCGTTGATGACGGTGGGCGTGAGGATCTGATTCAGGCTGATGACGGCGTTCTGGGGAACGACGCTGGTGAAGTACTGGCTGCCGGTGGAGTTCTGAGTCTGGTAGGACTCTCCCTGGTCGCGGAAATAGCGCAAGTAGAGGCGCAGTTTGCTGCTCAGGTTGTAATCAAGCCTCATGCCGCCCGAGTTCTCACCGACGCTTGCGGGGGCATTCACGTTGATGATGTCCAAGTTCGGGTCCGAAGAGGCATACTGGCCGACCGGAAAGGCCGCCAGCAGGGGCTGGATCGCCGGAACCGCCTTGGCGCGAGCCGCGGCGCTCAACGTGCTCTCCACGATCGGCGCGCTGGTCTTCTGGCGCAGACCCTCATAGCTTAGAAAGAAGAACGCCTTGTCCTTCGCAATCGGGCCGCCGGCCGACCCGCCGAACTGGTTGAGCCGCAGCTTCGATTTCACTGCCTTATCGAAGAAGTTGCGCGC
>CAIYHG010000154.1 GCA_903925975.1 uncultured Acidobacteriia bacterium
CCATCGCGTCCACAGGTGCGCAACGTGCATCAGCGCGGGCTGGGCGTTATCGGCGGAACCCTTGGTGAAGTATCGGGCAGCAACGGGGCCGTTCCGAAACACGCCGTTGCGTTTGCCGAGCAGGCCGGAGGCCACCATGACGTTCAGCAGCATCTCAGTGGCGCGCGCGTCGGCGCCGACGTTCATGGCGACATCGGCCGCTTTCGCGCCATCGCCCACGGCGGTGAAGAGATCGAGTTCCAGGGCCGTGAGGATGGCGCGGCTCTCCTGGAAAGAGCGGATGCGGTCGTTCAGATCGTCGGGAAGCGCGCCCGCGGCGTCTCTGGCGCGCAAAGCGGCGGCGCGCTTCTCGCGATTGGAGAGAATTTCGGCGCGCAGATCCGCCGGGTCCGTGCGCGCCAGGCGTTCCACCGGGGTGTTGTTGACGAAGTGCGACGTCACGATCTCCGGGATGTCGCTCGGCGACACCGCGGAATACCAGACACCTTCGGGATACACGATCATATTCGGGCCGCGTTCGCACAGGCCCAAAGAGCCGCAGAGGGTGACTTGGACATCGTCTTCGAGGCCGCGCGAAGTGATTTCACGCCGCAGCGCGTCGATGATGGCGCCCGATCCGTTCGCCGAACAGCAGGGCGCGCCCTCCGGCTTGTGTTGGTCGCAAATGAAGACGTGGTACGCAAACGGTTCCATTGTTTTTCCCGTTTCAGGGTACCAAAGAGAAGCGCGGCCGGCGGGGCCGTTTACGCCGGTTGCTGCTGGCTCAGGCAATGCAGGGTTCCCTGCCCCAGAACCAGATCTACGGCGTGAATGCCGGTTACAAGACGGCCCGGGAACAACTCGGCGAGGATGCCGAGCGCCACGCGGTCGCTGGGGTCGTTAAACGTGGGGACGATCACCGAGCCGTTCGAGATATAGAAATTGGCGTAGCTCGCGGGAAGGCGCATGCCGTCGTAGACCACGGGGCGAGGCATGGGCAGCCTTATCACGTCAGGTTTGGAGCCATCCTCCAGCCGGAAATCGCCGATGCGCTCCCAATTCTCGGCAAGCGGGCGGTAGTTGATGTCGGCCGGGTCGTCCTCGCGGATCAGGACCATGGTGGTTGGGTTCACGAAACGGCAAATGTCATCAACGTGGCCGTGGGTATCGTCGCCTACGACGCCGCCGCCGAGCCAGAGGACGTTCGTCACGCCCAGGTTCGCGCGCAGCGCGGCTTCGAATTCGGAGCGCGAGAGGCCGGGGTTGCGGACCTGCACTTCCGGATCGAGGTAGCACTCTTCGGTGGTGAGCAGCGTACCGCGGCCGTTGACGTCGATACCGCCGCCTTCGAGAACGAACTCGCGGCCATTCACGCGGGCGTCGAACAGGCGTTTCTTCAACCGGAGCGCGGCGGTTTCGGGGACCTTGCGGTCCTTCTCCCAATCGTCGTACTTAGCCCAGGCGTTGAAATGGAAATGCACGATGGCGGTTTCGGCGACGCCATCCACGGAGCGGCGCACGAAGACGGGGCCGCTATCGCGCGTCCAGCCGCGGTTGGTCGGATGGATGACGAACTCCACCCGGTCGAGCGGCGCGCCCGCGCGTTCCAGATAGCGTTGCGCAAGGGCCTGATGCGCCTTCGAATTGACAAGCATGCGGACGGTTTCGCCCGGAGCGATCTTGCGTACCATCTCGCCGTAGACCCAGCGGATGGTATCGAGCTTATCCGGCCAATCGGTGGGGTTGTGCGGAAATGCCAGCCAGGTAGCCTGGTGGGGTTCGAACTCGGCGGGCATGGCGAAGCCTAGTGAGGCGGGCGGCTGCGGTTGGGCGTCGGGCATCAATTTGAGCGTATCGCATCGGGGATGGCGGCTTCGGCTGCATCGGCAGACCGACTCTTTCAGTACCCCGTTGAGCTTGACCGTCCTTTCAGAATCGATCTTCGGCGTCCGAATGCCTGCGCAAAACCTCCGCGCCGCAGCAACTCGCGTCCGGGAAGGCCGCTGCGCTCTGGTAGCCTGAGATTATGCAGTTCTCAGAGTGCGTCTTCGCAACGCGCTTCAACATTACGCGGCGGGATCTGGAAGCCTATCTCGCCGAAGCGCTGGCGCAAGGCGGGGATTACGCCGATCTGTATTTCGAATACCTGGCCACCAGCTCCATCTCTATCGATGAATCCATCGTAAAGAGCGCGGCGCAGGGCGTTTCGCTCGGCGTCGGCGTCCGCGTCATCGCGGGCGAGCGCACAGGTTATGCCTATAGCGACGATCTTTCCCCCGAAAAGATCCGCAAAGCCGCACGCGTAGCCGCCTGTATCGCGGCCGGCCCGGCCAAAGTGGATAAGATCGACCTGAACGATGGCCGCCGGCACAATCTCTATCCCGTCCTTATATCTCCAACCGAAACCGAGTTCTCCGAGCGCGTCAAACTCGTGAAACGGGCCGATGCCGCCGCCCGCGCCTACGACCCGCGCATCTTCCAGGTGCAGGCCGCCTACGCCGACAACCTCCGTATCGTCATGATCGCGTCGAGCGACGGAGTTCTCACCCTGGACAGACAGCCCCTGGCCCGCCTGAGCGTCGCCGCGCTGGCCCGCCAGGACGGCGGTCCGCCGCAGCGGGGCCATGCCGGAGGCGGAGGCCGCGTCGAGTTGAGCTTCTTCCTCAACGAGAAGACGCCCGAATATTTCGCCCGTGAGGCCGCGCGCGAGGCCGTCGTGATGCTCGATGCCGTGGAAGCGCCCGCCGGTGAAAGCGTGGTGGTGCTCGGTCCCGGCTGGCCCGGAATCCTGCTGCACGAAGCTATCGGCCATGGCCTCGAAGCCGACTTCAATCGCAAAGGCGTCTCCGCCTTCAGCGGCCGCATCGGCCAGAAGGTCGCGAGCGAGTTGTGTACGGTGGTCGATGACGGCACCATCGCCGGGCGCCGCGGCTCGCTCAATGTCGATGACGAGGGCAATCCCACGCAGCGCAACGTCCTCATCGAAAACGGCGTGCTTCGCGGCTACCTTCAGGACCGCCTTTCCGGCTCGCTCATGAACACCCCCTCCACGGGCAGCGGGCGAAGAGAGAGCTACGCGCACATCCCGATGCCCCGCATGACCAACACCTTCATGCTGGCCGGCGAAAGCGACCCCGAAGAAATCATCCGCTCCGTGCCCAAGGGCATCTACTGCGTCAACTTCGGCGGCGGCCAAGTGGATATTACCAGCGGCAACTTCGTCTTCTCCGCCTCGGAGAGCTACCTGATCGAAGACGGCAAGCTGACCCGTCCGGTGCGCAACGCCACTTTGATCGGCAACGGTCCGGAGGCGCTGAAATACGTCAGCATGGTGGGCAACGACCTCAGCCTCGATGAAGGCATCGGCGTCTGCGGCAAGGAAGGCCAGAGCGTGCCCGTCGGCGTCGGCATCCCGACCATTCGCATAGACCGCATGACCGTGGGAGGAACCGCGTGAACGGAAATCTGCCGGAACTCGCCCAGGATATCGTCAGGCGCGCTGTAGCCGCCGGGGCAACTGGCGCGGAGTGCACTATTGCCGAGGGCGACGAATTCTCGGCCAACGTCCGCATGCGCCAACTCGAAAGCCTGAAGGAAGCCGGGTCCCGCGGAGCCGGGCTGCGCATCCTCATCGGCACGAAGACGGGCGCCTCCTACACGTCCGATCTTTCCCGCGAGGGCATTGAACTCCTGGTCAAATCCGCCCTGGAACTGGCGGATATCACGTCGGAAGACCCCCACGCAGGGCTGCCCGATCCTGAGGAATTAGGTTCGATTTCGGGCGACCTCGGCATTTACTCGCCGGAAGTGGAGCGCCTCGAAACCAGCGTGCGCATTTCCGCGGCCGAACGTTGCGAAGCGGCGGCGCTCGACGCGGACGCGCGCATCTTCAACTCCGAGGGCGCCTCTTTCGATTCGCACTCGGGCCGCCGCGTCTTCGCCAATTCGCTGGGTTTTGCGGGCGAGTACCGCTCCAGTTCTTGCTCCCTCGCCGTCGCCCCAGTCGCCAAAGACGGCGATTCGATGGAGCGCGATTTCTGGTACGCCATGGCGCGTGACTTCGCCGGCCTGGAACCCGCCGAGCAGGTAGGCCGCGTGGCCGCCGAGAGGGCGCTGCGCCGCCTGAACCCGGTGAAAGTGGATACGCAGCGAGTGCCCGTGGTTTTCGACCCGCGCACCGCGCGCACCCTGCTCGACAACATCTTCGAAGCCGTCCACGGCATGTCCGTATTCCGCCATGAATCGTTCCTTGCCGAGAAACTGGGCGAGAAGGTGGCGAGTGACGACGTAACCGTAATCGACGACGGCACGATCCCTGCCCTTTTCGGCACCTCTCCTTTCGACGATGAAGGCGTGCCCTCGCGGCGTACCGTCGTAATCGAGAAGGGCGTCCTCAAGAGTTACTTGTTAAATACCTATGCCGCGCGTAAGCTCGGGATGAAGACCACCGGAAATGCGGCGCGCGGGTTGACTGGAAACGCCGGCATCGGCCACGGCAATCTGTTCCTGGAGGCTGGCGAGCTTCCGCCCCAGCAGCTTCTATCCGGCATTCGAAACGGTTTCTACGTGACTGAGTTGATGGGCTTCGGAGTCAATATAGTAACGGGCGATTACTCCCGCGGCGCGGCAGGATTGTGGATACGGGATGGCGAGCTCGCGTTCGCAGTTTCCGAAGTGACCATCGCCGGTAACTTGCGGGAAATGTTGCTGGGCATCGAAGCCGTAGCGTCCGACCTCGAATTTCGCGGCGCCGTGGCGGCTCCCACCCTCAAAATCGGAGAAATGACAGTTGGCGGTAAGTAAAGCGAAGGTGCCTTCCCCGAAAGACCAGCCGGTCTCGATTCCGCCGGTCGTGATCGTCATCGCCGTGATCGCGGCGGTAGGCCTGGCCGGGTTCCTCTATCTGGACCACGCGTCCAAGCAGCCCCCTCCACCCCCGCCCCCCCTCACCGGCGACGCGCGAGCCTACGTGCGCAGCCTGCGCCTGGGCGGCGTGGAGATGAAGGCCCATGAAAGCTATCTCAAGCAGAGCATCGTAGAGATCACCGGAAACATAGGCAACGCCGGCGACCGCCCCCTCGGCGCGGTGGATATCAACTGCGTGTTTTACGACCCCTACGGACAGGTGATCCTGCGCGAGCGTTCCCAGATCGTAGCCAAGAGGCTGGGCGGCCTGGCCCCGGGTGAGACCAAGAGCTTCCGCATGGCCTTTGACAGCGTCCCCGAAAGCTGGAACCAGGCCCTACCGCAATTGGTGATCGCCGCCATAGATTTCGGCAATTAACAGTGGGGTGGGCCTCCCGGCCTGCCCTATGTTGGAAATTCAGTCCTCCCGACCTCTCCCGGCGTTCTAATAGAGGCTCCGCTTCGCTTCCCTTCCGCCGGCCACTTTCTCATGTCGGCCCCTTTCTCACTGGCGTCACCCGCCCTTCCTGCTAGAATTGGAAAGTCGTATGGCCCAAGGCTCGATACAAGGCTCACTCAAGGAGCGTGGAGTTCGCCTCACGCGTCAACGGCAGATTTTGCTCGATCTGATCGATAAGAGCGGCTCTCACCTCGACGCCGAGCGCCTGTTTCAACTCGCGCAGGAACAGGACCCCAAGATCAACCGCGTCACCGTCTACCGCACCCTCAAGATGCTCAAGACCGGCGGCTTGGTGGACGAACTCGACCTCATGCACCACGAGGGCGACCAGCACTACTACGAAACCCGCCTCAAGCAGGAGCACGCGCACGTCATCTGCCTGCGCTGTGGCAAGGTGGAGGAGTTTTTCGGCGAACCGCTCAGCCGGCTACGCAAGCAGGTGGAGACGCATCTCGGCTACCAAGTGCTGATTGCGCGCACGGAAATCGGCGGGTATTGCGCACACTGCCAGACTCTTCGGGCGCGCGAATTCGACGAATTGCGCGGCCGCCCCCCAGAGCCCCCCAAGACCTCTGAGGAAACCGAACGGAAACCTCGCGCCGCAGCGCCCAAACCTCGCGCTCGCCGC
Organism: uncultured Acidobacteriia bacterium; assembly: GCA_903925975.1. GTDB lineage: Bacteria > Acidobacteriota > Terriglobia > Bryobacterales > Bryobacteraceae > BOG-224. Next base: position 5,973 of record CAIYHG010000154.1, read on the forward strand.
GCCTGAACTGCAATTGGGAAACGCTCTTTCCGCAGCCTCTTACCCGCGCTCCAGGAGCGCGAGCAGCTTCTCCTGCACGGCCTCGGCGGTCGGGTTATCGGGGGTAACAAGCAGAATCGTGTCGTCACCCGCGATGGTCCCAACAACCTCGGGCCAGCCTTCGCCATCAAGCGCCACCGCCACCGAATTGGCGTGGCCCGGAGAGGTCTTCAGCACTACCAGGTTCTGCGCGCGCAACACATCCAGCAAGAATTCCGCGGCGAGTAACTGGAAGCCCGGCCCGGTTTCCTCCGGGGCCATTTCCTGATAGCCTTCGCGCGTCTTCACCAGGCGCAGATCGCGGATATCGCGCGAGAGCGTCACTTGGGTTGTGGCGATGCCCTGCCGTCCCAGTTCCTGGGCAAGCTCCTCCTGCGTCGAGATCCGCTTAGCGCGAACCAGTTTCAGAATTTGGCCCTGGCGATACGTCTTAGTCATAAATTCGTCCTCTGCGCAGAACCCCCCGCGCGCTTCCCCCGCCGCCCGCCGCGAATCGCTTCGCTCCGAGCCGCGACCGACCAGGGAGCGGTACCGAGCGGCATTAAGCCGCCCCTGAGACTACTACCTAGGCATACGCCGGACGTGTCGCAGCCCCAACTTTCCGGCTGATTCCCAGCCATACGCTACCGCTCCCTAGTCGGTCGCGGCTCGGATGGCGTTCGTCGTCCTTACAGATTCATCCGTTCCAGCCGCTCGCGCGCTTCAGCCAGTGCCGCGGCCACCGTCACCGGTCCCGTTCCGCCGGGAAGCTCCCGGGATTCCATGCCCTTCCTGGGATCTAGCAGCGCGGCCATCCCGCCGGTAAACTCCGGCGCGAACTTGCGCATCGCTTCCGCCGTCCAATCCGCTGGCCTCTTGCCGCCGCGCACGCTTTCGAGCACGAACTGCCCCACAATGCGGTGCGCCTGGTGGAACGGCGTGCCGGCCCGCGCCAGCGCTTCGGCCAAATCGGTGGCGACAACCCAACTTTCTTCCGCGGCGGAAGCCGGCTTCTCGGGAATCAGACGAGCTGTCTGCACCACCTCGCGCATCATCATCAGCGAGCCCGCCAACTGGTCCGCTGCCTCGAACATCGGGATCTTGTCTTCCTGCATGTCGCGGTTGTACGTCATCGGCAGGCCCTTCATGGTCACCATCAGCGAGGTGAGGCAGCCCATGACGCGCCCGCTTTTCCCGCGAATCAGTTCGAGCGAATCGGGATTCTTCTTCTGCGGCATCAGGCTCGACCCGCTGGTAACCCCGTCGCCCAACTCCAGCCACCCAAACTCCTCGCTCGAATACAGAATCCAATCTTCGGCCAAACGGCTCAGGTGGACCATGGCGAGGCTCGCCGCATAAAGGAAATCGAGCGAGAAATCGCGGTCGCCCGAAACGTCCATGCTGTTGCGCGTCACGCCCTCGAACCCGAGTTCGGCGGCAATAGCTTCCCGGTCGAATGGAAAACCGCTGCCGGCCAGCGCGCCCGAGCCCAGCGGCATAACGTTTGCGCGCCGCCGCGCGTCTCCGAAACGCTCCCAATCGCGCGCGAACATCTCGAAATACGCCAGCAGGTAATGCGCCCAAAGCACCGCCTGCGCGCGCCGCATGTGCGTATAGCCCGGGACCACGGCCTCCGGGTATGCGCCGGCGCAATCCACCAGAGCGCCCATCAGATCCCGCAGCAGCGCTCGCGCCTGGTCGCACTCCTCGCGCAGCCACAGCCGCGTATCGAGCGATACCTGCTCGTTGCGGCTGCGGCCCGTGTGAATCTTATCCGCCACCGCGCCGGCCCGCTCCTTCAACTTGCGGATCACCAGCGTGTGGACGTCCTCATCTGTTGCGCCCTCATAGAACGAGGGCGAGGCGGCCTCCGCGCGAATGGCGTCGAAGGCCGCGACAATCTGTTCCCGCTCCTCCGCGGTCAGGATTCCCACGCGTTCCAGAGCGCGCGCGAATGCCTGCGAGCCGCGGATATCGGCGTCGATCAGCCGCCGGTCGAAATCGAGCGATCCAGAGAATCGCTCGAAGATTTCCGACGGCCCGCTTTCAAACCGCCCGCCCCATAGCTTCATTTCTTCAATCCGGCCTGCAAGGCGCGCACCTTCATCGGCAGCCCGATCAGGTTGATGAAGCCAAACGCGTCCTTCTGGTCGTAGCTTGCGCCCATGGTGAAGCTGGCGATATCGAGAGAGTAGAGCGAATACGGCGACTTGCGGCTCAGCGGCTCGACGTTGCCCTTGTAGAGTTTCAACTTCACTTCGCCCGTGGTGGTTTCGCTTACCTTCTCGAAGAAGGCATCGAGCGACTCGCGCAGCGGAGTGAACCACAAGCCGTTGTAAACCATCTCGGCATATTCGAGCGCGCGCTGCTGCTTGTAGTGCAGCGTGGCGCGGTCAAGCGTCAGCGCCTCCAGCTCGCGGATGGCGAACATGATCAGCGTGCCGCCCGGCGTCTCATAGCAGCCGCGCGATTTCATGCCCACGAAGCGGTTCTCCACCAGGTCGATGCGGCCGATGCCGTGCTCGGCGCCGATGCGGTTGAGCTCTTCGAGCAGCTCGAACGCTTTCATCTTCTTGCTGTTCACCGAAACCGGGACGCCCTTCTCGAACCCGATGGTCACTTCTCCGGGAGTATTGGGCGCCTCGGCCGGGCTCTTCGTCAGCATCCAGATTTCGTCCGGTGCCGCGTTGGCCGGGTCTTCGAGCGCGCCGCCCTCATGGGAGATGTGCCAGATGTTGCGGTCGCGGCTATAGATCTTCGTCGTGGTAGCGGAGATCGGCACGTTGCGCTTCTTCGCGTACTCGATAGCGTCCTCGCGCGAAATGATGTCCCACTCGCGCCAGGGAGCGATCACCGGAAGCTGCGGCGCCAGCGCCTTGTACGTCAGCTCGAAGCGGACCTGGTCGTTGCCCTTGCCCGTGCAGCCGTGAGAAAGCGCGTCGCAGCCCGTCGCCAGCGCCACTTCCACTTGCCTCTTGGCCAGCAGCGGCCGCGCGATCGACGTGCCGAGCAGGTACTTGTGCTCGTAGACTCCGCCCGAACGCACCATCCTCCACAGGTACTCCGAGACGAATTCCTCCCGCATGTCGTCCACGTAGAATTCGGACGCCCCGGTCTTCCGCGCCTTTTCTTCCAGGCCGGTCAACTCATCGGCGCCCTGCCCGATATCGCCGCACACCGCGACGACTTCGCAGCCGTAATTCTCTTTCAGCCACGGAATGATTACTGAGGTATCGAGCCCGCCCGAGTAGGCGAGAGCCACTTTCTTCGGTTTGTTCATAACTTCCTACGTTAGCGAAATATATACCAGGACCGCCACATGAGCCCATGTGGGGCAGGCCCCCTGGCCTGCGCCGGACCCCCTGGTCCGGCTCATCGGATCGTCATCGCAGTCCGCCGGCGAAACAGCCTGCCCCAACACCGGCACTTGCGACGATAGGTGGGGCAGGCGGTTTCGCCTGCCAGCGCTTCTACAACAAACTCCAGGAGGCTTACCCCACTACAGCATCATCAACAACAGCGCCTTCTGCGCGTGCAGGCGGTTCTCCGCCTGGTCGAAGACTACCGATTGACCGGATTCGATCACCGGGTCCGACACTTCCTCGCCCCGCTTGGCCGGCAGGCAGTGCATAAACACGGCATCCGGGCGCGCCAGCGCCATCAATTCCTCGTTCACCTGATACGGCGCGAACGCGCGCCGCCGCATGCCCGCTTCCTGTTCCTGGCCCATGCTGGTCCACACGTCGGTGTAGACCGCGTGCGCGCCGCCGAGCGCCCGGGCGGGATCCTCCGTAACGCAAAGCGAAGTTCCCGAAATCGCAGCCAACGCCTCGGCCTGCGCCACGATATCCGGGTTCGGCGTGTATCCCGGCGGGCAAGCCAACGCAAAATCCATGCCCAGCCGCGACGCCGTCAGCATCAGCGAGTGGGCCACATTGTTGCCGTCCCCCACGAACGCCAGCTTCAGCCCGCGCAGTTCGCCGCACCGTTCCCGAACGGTCTGCATATCGGCCAGGGCCTGGCAGGGGTGGTACAGATCGCTCAAGGCGTTGATCACCGGCACGCTCGACCACTCCGCCAGCCCTTCGATGGTGGTTTGGGCGAACACGCGCGCCACAATTCCGTTCACCCAGCGATCCAGATTGCGCGCCACGTCCTTCAGCGGCTCGCGCACGCCCACCGGACCATCCATTAAGAGCGAGTCGCCGCCCAGTTGCTTGATCGCCAGCTCGAACGTAAGCCGCGTCCGGAGCGACGGCTTCTCGAAGATCATGGCGATGGATTTCCCGGCCAGAGCCGACCGGTACTCGGCAGGGTTCCGCTTCACCTCTGCCGCCAGATCCAGCACCCGCCGGAGTTCGTCGTCGGTAAGATCGAGGTCCCTAAGCAGGTCCGCAGCGCCGATCCTCATGATTTCACAGGCAAACGATCCGACCATGCCAGCTCCGCCAATGAATGTTTATTCACTCTAACGCATAATTACACATTTCAGGCCGCAGAGTCAAACAACTTGCCCCTCGGCGGAATTCCCGACGGCTTGCGCTTGCAAATCAAATAGTTACATCCCTTTTGGGACCTTGACTTCCTAAATGATGGGAGTGACCATACGGATCTTCTATCATGAAGCAGTGGTCTCGCGGTCAGTAGGATTAGGCCCAAGCCCAAGCTGGAGTTCTCTTGAACCGACAACGTCTGGCCATCGCACTCCTCGTCCTGACGGCCGCACTGCCGGGACCAGCGCAGAACGGCCCCCGGTCCCAGGCTGTCCGGGATTTCGATATCCGCGATTTCTCGGCGGCTTCCCAAACCCCTTCGGCTGCGCAGCCTTTGCAATCCAGAATACTGCTGGAGCGGCGGCGGGCCGGGTTAGACGCGTTTCTTACCGCCGAACGGCGCGCGGCGCCGGGAACGCGCATCACCGCGAACCGCTTCGGTATCGCCAAGTCTTTCGTACGCGATGGAGCCGCCCTCAGCGCGCCGTCTAACCGCGACCCCGAGGAAATCGCCAAGAGCTTCCTGCGGGACCACGCGGCTATCTTCCCGTTTTCCGAGAGTGAGATCGGCAGCCTGCGGCTCCTCTCACGGAGTTCCGATGGCGGCGCCACCGTGCTCGCTTACGCACAGACTGCGGGGGGCCTCGACGTATTTAACGGAATCGTCAAATTCACTTTGAGCGCGGCGGGCGAAGTGGTGCAGGCCGGCGCCGCCGATTCAGCCCCCGGCGTTGCCGTATTCACAACGCCGCGATTGAGCGCGGAGCAGGCCGTGCGAGCCGCGTTCGCGAGCCTGAACCGCGACGCTCCCGCCGCCCTCGCGCGCGATGCCTCCTTGGATGGCAAGGACGGCAAGACCGCTTTTGAGAACCCCAACGGCGGCCGCTACAACGCCATCACGGCGGAACTATCGGTGTTTCCGGTGGACGCCTCCGGCGCGCGCCTGGCTTATCGCATTTTTTTCGAAGCAGACCGCGCGAGCTATTACGAGATTTTGGTTGACGCCGAAAACGGCGCCCTGCTCTTCCGCCACAATCTGTACGTGTTTCAGACTGCCGCCGGCTTCGGCAAGGGAAATGTCTTCTTGAAGTCCCCGGGTATGGCGGACCAACGAAGTTTCCGCCAACTGGTGAACTTCGGGGCCGGATGGCTCCCCGACGCCAGCCGCACGGTGACCATCGGGAACAACGTGGACGCCTTCTTGGATGCGGACGGAGACGACTACCCGGACGCCTATAGCGCCGATCCAAACCTCTTGGGCGCCCGCGCCTACAGCCCAAGCCAGGTATTCGACTTTGCGTATGGCGATGGCATTTTGGGATGGAACCCCCGGGAGTACCCGGCCGCGGCGGTAACCAATCTCTTCTACTTCGTGAACGTGGCGCACGATTACTTCTACGACCTGGGCTTCACCGAGGCCGCGGGCAATTTTCAGACCAATAATTTCGGCAAGGGCGGCAAAGAGAACGATCCAGTGAGGGCTGAGGCGCAATCCGGCTGGCTGATCGATAATGCGGAGTTCGCCCCGCTTCCCGATGGATACGCTTCGAGTTTGATTGCAGGCGTTTTTACGCGCGACACGAACGAACTGACGGACGACCTCGATTCCGACTACGACGGGACGGTGATGCTCCACGAGTACACGCACGGCGTTTCGAGCCGCCTGGTTGGGTCCGGGACAAGCGTGAGTTGCCTCGACGGCCTGCAATCCGCCGCGATGGGCGAAGGCTGGTCGGATTACTTCGCCGCCAGCTACTTCAATGACCCCGTAACGGGCGCCTACATTCTGCAAGATCCAAACGGCATCCGCCGCCAAAGCTATGAAGGGTACACATTCACATACGAGGACATCGGTAATAACGGCTACGAAGTGCATAACGACGGCGAAATATGGGCGGCGACGCTGTGGGATCTGCGCAAGTCGTTAGGCCAGACCGTTGCGGACCGGCTGGTTCTTCAGGGCCTGAAATCCACGCCGTGCAGCCCCTCCATGACCGACGGCCGAGACGCCATTCTCGTGGCCGACCAGGCCGCCAACGGCGGCTCGAACCGCGCGGCGATCTGGAAGGTATTCGCGAAGCACGGCATGGGAAATTCCGCCAAGGGCGCCGATGGAGACGAATTGACCGGTATTCGCTACGACGCCGCCTACGACCTGCCGGAGGACCTCCAGGCCGCGAAAAACCCGGTGATCGAGAGCAATCCGTTTCCCACGCAACTCGGCATGGGCGAGGTCTATTCGTACCAGATCCAGGCCTCCAACCCCAATGGCGGCGTGTTGCGTTACGCACTGAAGGAGGGCCCCGCCGGCATGGCGCTCGACCCGGCCTCCGGGCGCATCACGTGGACCGCGGCGTTTACCGGCTTCCGGGTGAAAATCGGCGTCTCCGACGGCGCGGGCGGCAGCGTCATCCACGGCTTCTTGCTCCCCGTCTTGACGAAACTTACGCCCGGAAACACGGTTGCCATCTCAGGCCCCATCGATACCTACGGGTTCGCCACGTTGGAGGTCCCCGCCAATACCGCGGCGGTTCAGGCGACTCTGAGGGGCGGCTCGGGCGACGCGGACCTGGTGCTGCTATCAGGCTCCAACGATTACTATTCGGAGAGGGACGGCAACAACGAGACCCTCACTCTGGCCAATCCGCCCGCGGCAACCGTGTACGTGCTGGCATATGCCTATGAGGCCTATTCCAACGTTGCCCTCACCGCCTCCGCGCTGGCGCCTCCGGCCCTGGACCCGAATGCCGCGGTAAAGGGTCTGAGCGGCGTAGAGGGAAGCGAAACACTCTACCGCATTGCCCTTCCCGCCGGGCTGAAATCTTTTACCGTATCGACAGCGGGCGGCGATGGCGACGTGGACATTCTACTGCGCAAGGGCAAGCCGGCCGTCTGCCAGAGCTCGTCCCGCGTCTACGAGCCCTGCCAGTATGACCGGCGTTCGCTGAAGTACGGCAACACCGAATCGATCGCGATATCGAGCCCTGGCGAGGGCGACTGGTATCTGGATCTCTCCGCGTACAGGACGTACTCCGGAGTCACGCTCACTACCGTCGCGGTGGCGGCCTGCAACTATTCGCTTGCCCCCGCCGGCCGTTCCTGGACGTCCGTGGGCGGAAGCGAAACCATATCCGTCACCGTGGAATCGGGTTGTTCGTGGACGCCATCCTCCGCCGATTCCTGGGTCACCCTCGAAGGCGTTGCCGCCGTCTCCGGCAGCGGCGCGGTGAAGTATAGCGTTCCCGCCAACAGCGGCGGTTTCCGCCGGAGCAGCGTCTCCGTGGGCGGCGTGAGCTTCAACATCGAGCAAGCCGCGGCTGCCGTGGACGGAGCCACGGCGGCGGGCTTCCTGGCGCAGATCGCATCGGGCGGCGGCTGGAAGACTACGATTACGCTGGTGAACTCCGGCGCGGCCGCGGTACAGACGCGCCTGAACTTCTTCGCGAACGGCGGAGAAGCGCTGGCGTTTCCGCTCACCTTCCCCAAGACTCGTCCCGCCGGTTCTCTCAGCGCCGCTACGCTCGATAGGACCCTCGCACCCGGCAGCGAACTCGTGATGGAAACGACGGGTCCGGATAGCCAAACCGCCCTCGTGGGATGGGCCCAACTCCTGGCGACGGGGAACGTCTCAGGTTTCGCTGTTTTCCGCAACGAGGCACTCAAATGGGAAGCCGTCGTGCCGCTCGACGCCCGGGCCGAGACCGCCTATACGCTGGCGTTCGATAACACGGAAAAGATTGCGACAGGCTTGGCAGTCGCCAATCTTTCGGCTTCGAGCGCCGACATCGCCGTCGCGTTCCGCGACGACAAAGGCGCGGCTCTGGGAACCTCGAAGATAACCCTGGCTCCCCACGGCCACTCTTCGTTCATGCTCGATCCGGCGGCGGATTCCAACTCGCCCGACCGCGCGGCCGTCACGCGGGGCAAGCGCGGAACCGCTACGTTCGCCGCTTCGGCCGGCCAGATCGGCGTTCTGGGCCTGCGTTCGGCGCCCGTGGGAACCGGGCTCGGGTTGACCACGCTGCCCATTTTGGCCGACGCCGCTCCCTTCGAGGGCTCCTTCGCTCACGTCGCGTTCGGAGGCGGCTGGCAGACCACCTTCACCCTGACTAACCTCGGCGCCGCGCAAGCCGACGCCACGCTGCGATTCCTCGGCGATGCCGGAGCGCCCGTCACCGCGCCGCTGCGGTATCCGCAATCTCAAACCTCCGAGCGCCTCACATCCCTTACAAAGACGCTTGCGGCGGGAGAATCGCTCGTAGTCAACGCGTGGGACGATGCCGCCCTAGTCCAGGGATCGGCGCAATTCACAACCACCGGGCACGTTGCCGGGTTCGCCGTTTTCCTCAACGAAGCCCAACAGTGGGAGGCCGTGGTCCCGCTTGAAACCCGGGGCGCAAAGTCGTACGTTCTGGCTTTCGATAACACCGGCGGGGTCGCCACGGGCGTCGCCGTTTCGGGCGGCCAGAACCCGGAGCAGGTGGCGCTCAACTTCCGGGATGAGGACGGAACTCTGCTGGGCTCCGGCACGCTCTCGCTTACCGCCTTTGGCCACAAAGCGTTCATGCTTGACCCGGCCGCGGACCCGAACTCGCCCGACCGCGACGGCGTTACCCGAAACAGGCGGGGCGCCGTGGAGTTTCTCGCCCCGGCAGGAGGCGCCCTATCCGTGGTAGGGCTGCGTTCCGCCCCCATCGGCAGCGGCTCATCACTCACCACGCTGCCGGCATTGCTCAAGTGATCCGCGAACCCGGCATGGACCGGTTATGGAATGTTGCCGAAACCCGAAATTCGCACCGGCAAACGGCCTGACACGTGTTGATGTTGTGCTGCGTCTAACCCGGCAGATTCCCTTTTTGGGGACCTGTGGCGGCGCACACTTTCCGCAATGCGGCAATTCCCACAGGCTAGAATCGTATTTTGGCGTATGTCGCTGAAAGCTTCAGTCTTGGCACTCATCTTCACCGCGTTGGCCGCAGCCGCCCCGGCTGATATCGAACAGGCCCGCAAGTACTACAGGCTCACTGAATTCGAAAAATCGCTGGAAGTTTTGCAGGCTATTCCGTCCAAGTCGGCGGAAGTCTACGCGCTCATAGGCCGCAGCTACTATGGTTTGGCCGACTACAAGAAGGCTACTGAAGAGCTCGAAAAATCCGTCGCTGCCGATCCCGGAAACTCCGAGTACGCGCTGTGGCTTGGCCGCGCCTACGGGCGAAGGGCCGAAACTTCAATCTTCGTTACCGCGCCGGGATTCGCCTCCAAGACCCGTCAGTATTTCGAGAAATCGGTTCAACTTAACCCACGTAACGTAGAGGCGTTAAGCGACTTATTCGAATACTACCTGGAGGCCCCAGGCTTCCTGGGCGGAGGGCTTGACAAGGCTGCGGCGACCGCGCAACG
>CAIYHG010000155.1 GCA_903925975.1 uncultured Acidobacteriia bacterium
CCCACTGAGCATCAGTTGATCCTGCTTCAGCGGCTGGGGTTGAAACTACCGGCGGCGCTGGAAAACGCGGCGATGTAGTGGAAACTCGCCGCTCCCCCCACTGAAAACACAGACTTTGTTCTTCAAACTGCGGAAGCTGGGTTAGAGCTGGTACCATCAGCCCAATTGGTTTCGGAGTATGGGACCGTGTTGTCCCTTGTCTGGTCCGTCTCGCGTCATTCGTTTGAAGACTGCGGGCTGCCGAGACTGTTCGGTTTCTGGTCGTCTCGTAAATGTTGAAAGGGGTCTAATCGTGTTCAAGATAAGCCGCTTGTTTGCGTGCATAGCATTGGCATGCTGCGCAACCCTAGGGTTAGCTCAGAACTACGGAACAATCAAGGGTAATGTGAAGGACTCGTCCGGCGCGGTTGTGCCGGGCGCCTCGATTGTCGTAACGAATACCGCAACAGGTACCGCCAGCAAGGTCACAAGTCTGGCCAATGGCTCGTACCTCGTTAACAGCCTGCAGCCGGGAACCTATGAGTTGGCTGCCGATGCCGCCGGGTTCAAGCACTACCTTGCTTCCGGTTTTGAGGTTCATATTGCCGACAACCTGACGCTGGACATCCCGCTCGAGGTTGGCGGCGCTAGCGAATCCGTGACGGTAACGACGGAGGCGCCGATGTTGCGCGTCGCCGACGCCCAGCGCGGTGAGGTCATCGATAACAACTTCATCAAGAACCTGCCGCAGTTGAACCGCGACCCGTGGGCGCTGGCCAGCCTATCCGGCAACGTCCAGGGCTCAGGCTCCTCAGTACAGTTGAACGGGGGCCGTACGAGTTCGGTGGATTATTACGTTGACGGCGGCCTGTTGAACAACGGGCAGTCCAACCAGAAATCCGGCGTAACGCCATCCATGGACGCGGTAGCGGAGTTCAAGGTGGTCACTTCTGGCATTTCGGCCGAGTTCGGCCGCATCTCGGGCGGCTACATCACGATGGTGACCAAGGGCGGCACGAACGAATACCACGGCAGCATGTACGAATACATGTTTAACGACATGTTCAACGCTAACTCGTGGTCTCAGAACGCGATCGGCGCCAAGAAGGCTCACTTCCGGCAGAACGACTACGGCTTCACGCTCGGCGGGCCAATCACGATTCCCAAGATCTACAGCGGGAAGAACCGGACCTTCTTCTTCGTGGACAACGAATACTACAAGAAGACGACCGCCGGCTCAATGACGCTCTCGAGCGTTCCGACGCCCTTGGAGCGCTCCGGTGACTTCAGCCAGACGCTCTACTACGGGGCTTATTACCCCATATACGATCCGGCGGGGCCGTATGTGTACAGCACCTCCAAGTCTCTCTACGAGCGCATGACCTTGTTGGGCGGCGACGGGAAGCATGTCCCCGCGGCTCAGATCGACCCGGTTTCTACCGCATTCTGGAAGTATATTCCGCAAGCGAACCGGGCGCCCGTGGCGACCACCAGCAGTTTGAACAACTACCAGTTTCCGAACTCCGCCCTGTCGACCAATTTCCGGTTTGGCGTGCGCGTTGACCAAAACCTCGGGGACTCCCAACGCCTGAACCTGCGCTACACGACGTACTCCAGCACCACCCAGACCGGGCCGGCCATGGATTCGCCGCTATTCACCTCCAGCACCACCAGCGCCGACGGCGGATTGAACGCAAATCTTAACTACACCTGGAGCATCACGCCGACCATGGTTCTGGAAAGCCGCAACGCCGTCACTCACAGCCCTTATTTCAACGGCGCGACCCGTCCGGAAGATTTCAGTAACTCATTCCTGCCGGCGGTTTATGGCCAGTACATCGGCACGAATAACATGCCCCGCATCCAGGACAGCTTCATGGGAGCCACCGATTTTTCTCAGGCCGGGTTGGCCTCGGTGACGAACTCGACCACCTGGGACTTCGCTGACACCATTACGAAGGTGATGTCTTCGCACACCCTCAAGTTCGGCGGGGAAATGCGGCGCTACTACGACAACTTCGTCGATTCCGGCAGCAGCAACATCATGAACTTCGACGTGAACCCGGTTGCCCAGTATTCGGGCGATTGGGGAGTAGGCGCAATTTCCGGCAGAACGGCCAGCCTGGGCGCGTTCCTGCTCGGAATCAACGACCGGAACAACATCGCCAAGCAGAAGACGCGCGCAATGAATACCAACTACCTCGCGTTCTTCGTGCAGGACGATTGGAAGCTCAGCTCCAAGATCACCGTAAATCTCGGCCTGCGCTACGACAATGAGCGCCCGACGACCGAGCGGCACGATAAGCTGTACTTCTGGGATCCTTCCCACCCGACCTACTTCCCGATCAACGCCGGCTACAGCTACCCCGCGGCGCTGGCGGCGGCTGGCTTGCCGGCCGATGCGCCGGTTCCCGTATGGTGGACCAACAAGGGCATCGATAACGGCGCGGTAATGATCGCCGGTACGCCCGAGTTCTCTGCGCGTTCGCCACAGATCGTGAACAACAAGCAGTTTGCGCCGCGGCTCGGCATGGCTTATCAAATGACGCCGAAGACCGTGGTCCGCGTATATGCCGGCAAGATGTATCTGCCAACCACGGGGAACCCCAGCAGTTACGCTTCGAGCGCCTCCACTGTGGCCCTCTCCGACCAGGCTTTGGCCGGCTGGCATGCGTCCACCGACGGAGCGAAGACGTATATCTCGACGTGGAAATCTCCGTTCCCGCTGGCATCCATGATCACCAGCTACACGCGGGATATCTACAAGGCCAATGTCGCCAGCTGTTCGGATGCGGGCGTTAACGCCGTAAGCCGGACCCTGCAAATGCCCAGGGAGTACAGCTACTCCATGGACGTGCAGCGCCAACTGCCCTGGAACCTGGTATTCCAACTGGGCTACTCGGGCAACGTCGGCAACGGGTTGGTAGCTACGGATATTCTCGGTCACTTCCCCAAGAACCTGCTGCAGCCGCAGTATGCCAAGATGATGCTGACGCAGGTAGCTTCGCCCAACGCGGGGCAGACGCCGCAGAATACGGTCAGCGGACCCACTCAGTTGCTCGGGATCATGCAGTTCCGCTACCCCATGTGGGCTAAGGTCACGGTTTCCGGCTTGAACGAAGGCCGGTCCATCTACAACGGAATGAACGTTCGCCTGGAGAAGCGCTTCTCCAAGGGCATGTCCGTTCTCATGAACTACACCATGAGCAGCCTCATCGACAACGTCGGCGGCGTGGACGGGCAAGGGTCCAAGACCGTGCAGGGCTGCGATGACTTTAACGCGGTCTGGGGCATCAGCACGATGGACCATACCCACAAGGTCAACCTCACGTATACCTATGACTTTCCGTTCGGGCCTGGGAAGGCTTTGTTGAACCACCCCAACACTTGGGCTTTGAAGATCCTGAACGGAGCCATTGGCGGCTGGAAACTTGCCGGCCAATACTCGTTCACCAGCGGCGCCCCCATCGTCCTTACCGGCAGCGCCAGCGGCAACATCAACAACACCATCAAAGTGGTTCAGACCTACGGCAGCTATGCCAGCAGCGACCACAACCTGGTCTCGGCGGCATACACGGATAACAATCAAGTGCTGTACGGCCCCAACCAGCCGATCACGGCCACCAGCGTGGGCTACCTGGATAAGACCAAGGTCGTCCCGGCGGCGGCGTTCGTATCCGGCAATCTGCCGCCTACGGATGGCAGGTACCGGCAGCCGGCGAATTGGCAGATGGATATGTCCCTCATGAAGCAATTCCTCCTGGGCGAGGGGCGCTATCTCGAAGTTCGGGCTGAAGGCCAAAATGCCTGGAACATTCGTGGATTCGGTAACTACAACGCTTCGATCAATACGTCCACCTACGGCCTCATCACCACGGCGGGCAACCAGCCGCGGCAGATTCAGCTTTCGGCGCGTATTAACTTCTAACCAGGGCAGTAAGCCGGGCGCGCAGCTTGCGTGCGCCCGGCTTTGGTCCATTCTTAAGTGGGGCGGGGACTTCCATCCGGAAGTTCCCGCCCTTTCTTTTGCGCCGCAAACAAACCAGCATTGTAATGTTCAGTCAGATCTGGTTATTGGGACCAACCCCCTGCTTCCTTGCCCTGCGTCGCCACGTATCCATCTCGCACGGAAGGAGTTATGCACGGATTCTATCGAACATGGCGAGGCCTGCTGCCGTCCGGCAGGCCAGCATTGCCAAGTCATGTGAACCCGAGCACATTCAACTTCGGTAGAAAAGTTACAAATATCTTGTACTCGTGTAGAAGAACTGATACTATCGCCCAACTGGTTTCGGAGTATGGGGCCGCACGGTCCTCTACTCGGCCCGTCTCGCGTCATTCGTTCCCAGATCGCGGGGTGTCGAGACTGTTCGGCCTTTTGTCGTCTCAGGGAAAGCGAAAGGGGTGTACTCGTGTTCAATATAAGACACCTGGTTGTGTGCGTGGCTCTAGCTTGCTGCGCAACCCTAGGCTTGGCTCAAAACTACGGAACAATCAAGGGTACAGTGAAGGATTCGTCCGGCGCGGTTGTGCCGGGCGCCTCGATTGTTGTAACCAATACCGCAACAGGTACCGCCACAAAGGCCGCAAGTCTGGCTAATGGCTCGTACCTTGTCAATAGCCTACAGCCGGGAACCTACGAGCTGGCCGCCGATGCCGCTGGGTTCAAGCATTACGTCGCTTCCGGTTTTGAGGTTCACATTGCCGACAACCTGACGCTCGACGTCCCTCTGGAAGTCGGCGGCGCGAGCGAATCCGTGACGGTGACCACGGAGGCGCCGATGCTGCGCGTTGCGGACGCCCAGCGCGGTGAGGTCATCGATAACAACTTCATCAAGAACCTGCCGCAGTTGAACCGCGACCCGTGGGCGCTGACCAGCCTGTCCGGAAACGTCCAAGGTTCCGATAGTTCGCTTCAGATCAACGGGGGCCGCACCAGTTCGGTGGATTACTACGTGGATGGCGGCCTGTTGAATACAGGACAAGCGAACCGTCGCTCGTCGGTGACGCCGTCGATGGACGCGGTTGCCGAATTCAAGGTGGTCACTTCGGGTATTTCGGCCGAGTTCGGCCGCATCTCGGGCGGCTACATCACGATGGTGACCAAGGGCGGCACGAACGAATACCACGGCAGCATGTACGAATACATGTTCAACGACATGTTCAATGCGAACTCGTGGTCCCAAAACGCGATCGGCGCCAAGAAGGCCCACTTCCGGCAGAACGACTACGGTTTCACGCTCGGAGGGCCGATCACGATTCCCAAAATATATAGCGGGAAGAACCGTACCTTCTTCTTCGTGGATAACGAGTACTTCAAGAATACTAAGGCCGGGTCCATGACTTTGTCGAGCGTCCCGAACGACGCTGAGCGGAGCGGGGATTTCAGCCAAAGTCTGTACTACGGAACCTATTACACGATGTATGACCCCTGGGGCCCGCAAGTTTACAACAACAGCAAAGGACTGTGGGAGCGGACCGGGCTGTTGGGGGGCGACGGGAAACACGTACCGCCGGCTTTGATCGACTCGACATCAGTCGCGATGCTGAAATACGTGCCTGCGTCGAACCGGCCATCCGTGGCGACCTGCAGTAGCTTGAATAACTACCAGTGGCCCAGCTCCAACCTCTCGACGAATTTCCGGTTCGGCGTCCGCGTGGATCAGAACATCACGGATGCGCAGCGCATCAACTTGCGCTACACCACGTATTCCACCCAGTCGGCCACGTCGCCAACTATGAACACGCCGCTTTTTACGGCCAATGCGACCAGCGCTGACGGAGGCTTGAACGCGAACTTGAACTACACCTGGAGCATCACGCCGACCATGGTGCTGGAGAGCCGCAATACGGTCACGCACAGCCCGTCCTTCAGCGGCGCCACGCGTCCGTCCGATTTCACCAATTCGTTCCTGCCGGCGGTCTATGCGCAGTACATAGGCGCGAATGACATGCCCAATATTGCCCACAGCTTCATGGGCGGGACGGTGCTTGCCCAGCCCGGGATAGCCTCGGTAACCAACTCGACCACTTACAACTCCGGCGCTACCATCACGAAGGTCATGTCGGCGCACACGCTCAAGTATGGCGGCGAAATGCGGCGCTACTACGACAATTTCGTCGATACGGGCAGCAGCAACGTTATGAACTTCGACGGGAACCCGGTCGCGCAGTTCCAGGGTGACTGGGGCGTAGGCGCGCTTCCGGGAAAAATAGGCGGAATGGGAGCCCTTCTGCTCGGCATTAACGACAGGAACAACATCGCCAAGCAGAAGACGCGCGCCATGAATACCAACTATTTCGGGGCGTTCGTGCAAGACGATTGGAAGGTCAGTTCCAAATTGACCCTGAACCTGGGCCTGCGTTACGACAACGAGCGGCCCACCACGGAGCGGCACGACAAGCTGTACTTCTGGGATCCCACCCACCCCACATTCTTCCCGATCATTGCGGGTTACAGTTTCCCCGCGGCGCTGGCCGCGGCCGGTCTGCCGGCCGACGCGCCGGTTCCCGAGTGGTGGGCCAACAAGGGGTTCGATAACGGCGCGGTCATGATCGCCGGTACGCCGGAGTTCCCGAGCCGCTCGCCGCAGATTGTGAGCAACACCCAGTTTGCGCCGCGGCTGGGGCTGGCTTTCCAGATGACGACGAAGACGGTTATCAGGGCCTACGCTGGAAAGATGTACCTGCCGACGACGGGGAATCCGGGCAGTTACGCTTCGAGCGCCTCCACCGTCGCGCTTTCCGACCAGGCGATCGCAGGGTGGCACGAATCGACTGACGGCGGGCGGAACTACATCTCAACATGGAAGACACCGTTCCCGCTGGCCTCGATGATCACCAGCTACACGCGGAATATCTACCAGGCTAATGTCGCCAGCTCCTCAGATGCCGGCGTAAACGCCGTGAGCAGGGACTTGCACATGCCGCGCGAGTACAGCTATTCGCTGGACGTGCAGCGGCAGTTGCCCTATAACTTGGTGTTGCAGGTGGGCTACTCGGGCAATGTTGGCATGGGGCTGGTTGCTACCGATATTCTCGGCCACTACCCCAGGGAACTGCTTCAACCGCAGTACGCAAAGATGATGCTGACGCAGGTGGCCTCCCCCAACGCGGGCCAGACGCCGCTAAATACGGTTACCGGCCCGACGCAGCAGCTCGGGATACTGCAGTATCACTACCCCTACTGGGCCAAAGTCACAGTTTCCGGCCTGAACGAAGGCAGAGCCATCTACAACGGTTTGAACATTCGTATGGAACGGCGCTTCTCCAACGGACTCTCCGTTCTGGCGAACTACACCATGAGCAGCCTGATTGACAACGTGGGCGGAACCGACGGACAAGGCTCCAAGACCGTCCAGGGGTGCGATTCTTACAACGCAGCCTGGGGAATCAGCACGCTGGACCACACCCACAAGTTGAACCTCACGTATACCTATGACTTTCCGTTCGGCCCTGGGAAGGCTATGCTGAACCACCCCAACACGTGGGCGTTGAAGATCCTGAACGGCGTGATCGGCGGCTGGAGGCTGGCCGGTCAATACTCCTACACGAGCGGAAGCCCGATCGTTCTCACCGGGAGCGCCAGCAGCAACATCAACAACACGATCAAGATTGTTCAGACTTGGGGCAGCTATGCCACAAGCGATCACAATCTGGTCTCGGCGGCGTACACGGGCAAGGACCAAGTGTTATACGGCCCCAATCAGCCGATTACGTCTTCGAGCGTGCGCTACCTGGACCCGGCCAAGGTCCTCCCGGCGCAGTCGTTCATATCCGGCACTCTGCCGCCGACGGACACCAACTACCGGCAGCCGACCCTGTGGCAGATGGATATGTCTCTCATGAAGGACTTCCACTTCGGAGAGGGTCGCTATCTTGAAGTTCGGGCGGAGGGCCAGAATGCTTGGAACCGTCGTGGATTCGGAAACTATAACGCTTCCATCGCGAGTTCCACCTATGGGCTGATCACCACGGCGGGCAACCAGCCGAGGCAGATTCAGCTCTCGGCGCGCATCAACTTCTAACTCGGACAGGAAGTTGGGCGTGCCGCCTGTGTACGCCAGGCTTCGGTCTATTATTGAGTAAGGCGGAAACTTCCAGAAGGAAGTTTCCGCCTTGTCATTTGGCGCCGCAATCAATCTAATAAGCGCGGTAAGAACGAAGGGAATTAGATGAGGAACAAAGCAATCACAACGGGTCTTCTATTGAGCATGGGAGTATTGAGCCTGGGATTCGCGGCCGCTGCTGCGGAGCCTCCGTCGGTCAACATCAGCAACGGCGTGGTAAAGGCTAAGCTGTGGCTGACGGACTCCAAGGACGGCTACTACCGGAGCACCCGCTTCGACTGGTCGGGCTCCGTTTGGAGCCTGGAATCCGGCGGGCATTCCTACTTCGGGCAGTGGAACCCGCGCTACGATCCATTGGGGCCCAGTTCGATTACCGGACCGGTGGAAGACTACACTCCCCTGCACTACACCGAAGCGAAGCCCGGTGAGACGTTCGTGAAGATCGGCGTGGGCGTGCTGAAGAAGATCGACGACCAGCCGTACCGCATCAACACCGTTTACGAAATGCTGGACATCGGCAAGTGGACCGTGCGCTCGGGCCCCGATTTCGTGGAGTACCGGCACGAGCTCGCCGATCCGAAGACCGGCTACGGCTACATCTACACGAAGACCGTCCGGCTGACTGCGGGTAAACCGCAAATGACGATCGACCACAACCTCAAGAACACGGGCACGACGCCGATCGCGACCAATGTCTATAATCACGGCTTCTTCATGCTGGATGCGCAGCCGACCGGCCCCGACTTCACCGTGACCTTCCCGTGGGAGGCCAAGGCCGAGCGCGACATGGCCCCGGCGGCTGCGGTGAAGGGCAAGCAGATCGTCTATCTGCTGGAGCTCCAGACGAATCCGAATCAGGGTGGCGCGGCAGCGGCTCCAGCCGTCGCCGCGGCTGGCGGTGGCAGGGGTGCTGGCGCTCCCGGCGCTGCGCCTGCAGTCGCTGCACCAGGCGGTGCTCAGGCCAACGGCGGTGGCCGGGCCGCTGGCGCTCCGGCTGCCGCCGGACCCCCGACTGGCGCGAGTTCGGTCATTACTGGGTTCAGCCTGACGGACCCGAAGGATTTCGACATTCGCGTGGAGAACAAAAAGACCGGCGCGGGAATCCGGATCACGGGCGACCACCCGCTCTGGCGGATCAACTTCTGGTCCACCCGGGCCACTGTGTGCCCGGAGGCTTACGTCGAAGTGAAAGCAGACCCCGGCAAGGAAACCTCCTGGCGGCTGACGTACGATTTCTACTCACTGCCGGCAGCCGGGCGTTAAACCGACCCAGATTGGCCAAGCGCGCGTCGCTGCCGGCTTAGTGCCGGCGGCGCGCCGTTTGACTAGGCCGTTATTCGGAAGCATGCTCCCGGCATGCTGCGGTAATTCGGCCATCTAAGATACCGGATGAACCCGGGGCCGTTCACTTCGTCTTCCGTCTCGTTCCGGACCCCTGTCCAACGCGCGCTACGACGCTTTCTGGAGTTCTTCGCGAATCACGCGCCGCACGATGTCCTCGATCTGAGGGGCCTTCTTGCCTTCGATGTACTCGCGGAGCACGGCATTGATGGCCGTTTGGTAGTTGCCGCCGCCCGATTCTTCCGCTTCATTCCGGAAGAAATCTAGGATATCGGCATCAAGCCGGATCGTGATGCGCTCTTTGCCGGGTTGCTGGGGGAGCACCGGGCCGCGCTTGCCTTTGCTGAAATCATAGCCCTTCATTCTCGTACTCCTTTCGCTCATGGGGTTCTGCCGGGCGCGCCGAGATGCGCCGGATGTCGTCGCCACGCCACGCGTAAGCTACCACCAGAAGCCGTCCCAGTGGGTCTAGGCCCAAGGTCACGAAACGCGGCTCTGCCGGGTCCGATTCGTTGTCGAGCACCGTAATCGCGCGTAGATCGTCGAGGGCCAGCGCCGCATCGGGGAAGCGGATGTCGTGCTTCTTGACGTTGGCCCTCGCCTTGGCCGGATCCCAGATGATCGCCACGCTTTAGTGTACATCAGTATGTACAAGAAAAAGCGTCCCGGACCATCGCGCAGGGGCTGGGCTCGACAGCGATTCGGTTAAGTGCGACAAATTGGCGTAGATCCCAGAGTCCGGAAGGAGTGGCTAAGGAGTGGTGGGCTTGACAGAACTCGAATCTGTGACCTCCTGCGTGTCAAGCAGGCGCTCTAACCAACTGAGCTACAAGCCCACAAAAACAACCAAAACTGAAGTCCAACTACTGCCGAAATCGGAGTCCAACTGCCGTCCCCGATTCTAACGCAAGACATGATGGAGTCCAAATAGAGGCCCAATCATCTCCCCGTAAAGCCATGAAACCACAAGAGATTTTTCCGTAACCCATTGACCGGAGTTGCGTGTCAAGGAAGCGCTCTAACCGACTGAGCTACGGGCACTCTCTCGGTGGGACTGAAACCAAAAGTATACCACGCGACTGCCGTGCCTTCCCACCCTTCGGCGGTTTACTCCACGAGCGAAAGGACCGTCAGCGGCGCGTTGCCTTCCAGTCGGTTATTGACGAAAAGGAAGAGCATCTTTTGGTCCTCCCGCGCCCGTCCGATCAGGATGCGCATCGAGTCGCGCGCCTCCGGGTTGGGGTCCTTAATCTCAGTGTAGGGGGCGAATGCGGCGACAGCGTCTTCGTAGGGGCGGCCACGGCGCAGCAGGGCGCGGCATACCAGAAAGTCGGCCGTGGCCGAATCCGGAATCGCGATCTGGTCGCGCAATTCGGGCATCCGCGCCCAAGCGTTATAGACGTGCGCCACCTGGTGCGTGCGGAGGCAGGCGAAGTAATCCTTTTCGAGAAACTCCGGGTTGCGGATCTCGACGGCGTAGCGGAACTCGGGCGGCAGCGAGGCCAGGAAGGGATCGAGCGCGTCCAGAAAGGCGCTGATGTCGCCGAAGCCCGGTTTGGTCACGGGGCCAAATTCCAGGATGATCGGCCCGGTCTTCTCGCGATAGGGCAGCAGCGGGCGCAGGAACAGATTGGTGAACGCCTGGCTATCGAGGAACATCTCGTTTTCACGTCCGGCCTGCGGGCCGTAGCGCAGGTGCTTCGGGAAGACTTTGCAGGTGATCTGTTCCGGGGCCTTGAAGGCGAACTGAAAATTTCCGGGCGTTTGCGCGAACAGCTTACGCCAGAACTCGTCCTTCGGGAATTGGTAGAAGGCGAAATCGCCGCACACCGCGGGGAACGTTTCCGCGTACTCGCGCAAACATTCGGCCTCGAAGAGGCGGCGGGAG
Organism: uncultured Acidobacteriia bacterium; assembly: GCA_903925975.1. GTDB lineage: Bacteria > Acidobacteriota > Terriglobia > Bryobacterales > Bryobacteraceae > BOG-224. The sequence continues at coordinate 11,278 of CAIYHG010000155.1, forward strand.
AAGTGGCCGCGCGAAAGATACCGCTCGCGCGAATACACCTGCCCCAGCCAGCCCTCGTACTTCCACGAACTGCCGCCGATCAGGACATTCCGCGCGGCCAGCGCGCGCAGCCGGGCCGCCAGACCATCGCGGTCGAAACCTTCGCCTTCGGAAAAAAGCGGACCTACCACGCCATCGCATCCCTGAAGTAATACGGGTCGGCGCCCGCTTCAATCAATCCCGAGGGATTGGACCGGACCAGTACAGGCGCGGCGCCGCTGTTGTAGCGGCTGCGCATTTCCACCAGGTGCTTGCGAGCCTTCAGGTTGTTCACGACGTCGGCCGGCGTGCGCTCGTCAAGCAGCAGGCTGCCCGGGTTCATCGCGTGATTATCGAAACTCGAAACCAGATGCTCGGTCTGGAAGCGGGGCGCCTCGACGGCAGCTTCCGCGTTCATGCCCCAGAGGATGGAATTGAACATCACCTGCATGAGCGACTGCTCCTGGTTATCGCCGCCTGGAGTCGAAAGCGCAAGGAAAACGTTATTGGCGCTGGTCACGATGGTCGGGCTGAGGGTTACGCGCGGACGCTTTCCCGGCGCGAGTTCATTGGGGTGGCCGGGTACCAGCAGAAATGTCTGCGCGCGCTGCGTTAGGGGAACGCCAGTATCTCCGGCGATGTACGACGGCATCCATGCGCCCGAAGGGGTCGCCGAGAAGACCACGCCATCCTTGTCAATCACGTCCACGCAGGTGGTGTCCTTGGCCATCAGCGCGTCATCGATAACGCGGTGGGCAATCTGCGAATAGAACGGGTGCTTGGGCGGATTCGGCTCCACGTCGCCCGGCCGGAAATCCATGGACGCATCGGCGCCGATGAGCGCGCGGCGCGTAGCGGCGTATTCCTTGGTGAGCAGCGCCTCGGGGATCTTCACGAACTTCGGGTCGCCGTAATACGTGTCGCGGTCGGCGTAGGCCAGTTTGAGCGCCTCGGCCATGGTGTGGATATACGGCGCCGAGTTCTGCCCCATCGCCGTGAGGTCGTAGCCCTCCAGGATGTTCAGCGCTTCGAGCATCGCCGGACCCTGACTCCAGAAACCGGGCTTGTAGACAGTGTAGCCGTGGAAGGTGGTGGAGACGGCATCCTCAGGCTCGATTCGGAACGCCGCCATATCTTCGTAGCGCAGGAGGCCGCCGTTCTGCTTCGAAAACTCGCCGATGCGGCGGGCCACGTCGCCGCGGTAGAAGTAGTCGCGGACCGCGTCGATTGCCTGTATGCGCGATGCGCCCGTGGCCAGCGCCTGCTTTTCCGCGGCTACCATCGAACGCAGCGTGCGCGCCAGATCGGTCTGGCGCAGAATCTCACCGGCCTGGGGAGCGCGCCCCGTGGGTATGAAGACGCGCCGCGAGGCGGGCCACTGCATGAGGTACTCCGCGCTGCGCGCGATGGAACTCGCCCTCATTTCATCCAGCGGAAAACCGTCGGCCAGATCAATCGCGGGCTGCACAACTTCGGCGAACGATTTGGTTCCGAAGTCGCGCAGAGCCACAAGCGCGCCCTCGGGCAGCCCGGGGACCAGAGCCGGAAGAATGCCGGCCACGGGCACCCAGTCCTTCAGCCCTTTCGGGTCGGGCTCATCGAGCATATCCAGCGCCGTGAGTTTGTGCTGCCGGAAGAAATCGGCCGTCGCCAGTTGAGGCATCGTGCCCACGCCGGCGATGGCGTGAACCTTGCCGTCGCGCGTGCGTATGAGGATGGGAGCTTCCCCGCCGAGGCCGAGGTGAGAAAACTCGGTCACGGAAGCCGCGAGCAGCGTGGCCACTCCGGCATCCACGGCGTTGCCGCCGGCGAAGAAGACGCGCATGCCCGCTGCCGTGGCGTATTCGCTTCCGGCGGCGACGGCGCCGTGAGTGCCGCGTGAAGGCGTGCGCACCAGCCGCTCGGCCTGCCGGCGCTGCTGGCCTGACCCGGCGCCCAGAACCATCGCGAGCAACAAGACCACTCTGAGTCTGGTCATAATGTTCTCATTGTATTAGAAGGGCCCGGCGCCCAAGCGCGGCATCGGCTTTCGCGCGATATAATCGGTTCGCGCATGTCCCCTACACCCGATGTCTTGGAACGATTCCGCCGCGGCCCAGAGCTGCTGGCCGTGGTCCTTACCGGCGTTTTCGGAGAGGAAGAGGATTTCGAGGCCGCCCCTGGAAAATGGACAATCCGGCAAATTGCCGCCCACCTTGCCGATTCCGAAGTGGTGGCCGCCCACCGCATCCGGCAGGAGCTGGCGGAAGAAAACCCACAACTGATAGCCGTGGATCAGGATGCCTGGGCCTCTGGGCTGGGCTACGCGCGCCGCAAGGTCAAACAATCGCTCGAAACTTTCCGCCGCCTGCGCGCCGAGAATCACGACCTGCTGAAAGATACACTGGCGAGCGCCTGCGAACGCCGGGGCATACATTCCCAGGACGGGCCCCTCACGCTGCAGCAACTCGTGGAGCGCCACGCCGTGCACGTGGAATCCCACGCGCGGCAGATTCAGGCAATCCGCGACGCGTACCGGAAGGCCAAGGGCAAGGCGTAGCCAGGCCTTCGTCAACCCTTGTTCCATCGAGCGGCAGTACGATGTAAGATTGATTCGCGAACGGAACGGACTATGAATACTGGATTGGAAGACCTCAAACCGAAAGCTCTGTGGAAGCACTTTCAGGCGATTGCCGCTATTCCCCGCGCTTCCGGAAAGGAAGCCGCGGCGCGCGCCTACGTGCTCGCGCAGGCCGAAAGGCTCGGGCTGAAATACGAAGAGGACGGTGTGGGCAACATCATTGTCCGGAAGCCTGCGAGCAAAGGCCGGGAGGGCGCCCCCACGGCGGCCTTGCAGGGACACCTGGACATGGTGTGCGAAAAGAACGAAGGCACGGCGCACAACTTCGATACAGACCCCATCCGCCTGGTGCGCGACGGAGACTGGCTCAAGGCGGACGGAACCACGCTGGGGGCCGATAATGGCGGCGGCGTGGCGGCCGCGCTGGCCATGATGGAAAGCGAGGACGTGGCCCACGGTCCGCTTGAGTTCGTATTCACCGTCGATGAAGAGAGCGGGCTGACCGGCGCCTCGGAGTTCCCTAGCGGGGTTCTGCGCGCGAAGTACTTTCTGAATCTCGACGGCGAGGAGGAAGGCACGCTCTGCATCGGCTGCGCGGGCGGGCTGAACACGGTGGCGAGAAAGGCGGTTGAACGCCAGCCGGCGCCGGCGGGAGAAGCGTGGCGCATCAAAGTGTCGGGGCTTCAGGGCGGGCACTCGGGGCTCGATATTAACAAGGGCCGGGGGAACGCGCTGCGCGTCGTGGGCCGCGTGCTCGAAACCGTACTCGACCGCCTGCGTGCGTCCGTGGCCGAAGTTCAGGGCGGCAGCAAACACAACGCGATTCCGCGCGAGGCGTTCGCCATCGTAGTGGTGAAAGCCGGACAAGGCGCCACGCTCGAATCCATCGTTTCCGCAATCGAAGCCGAAGTGCGCTCCGAATTCGGCGCCTTTGACCCCGATGCGAAGATCACAGTGGAGAGCGTTGCACGCCCGGTCGAGGTTATCTCGGCTGCCGATGCGTTGGCGGTAACTGCACTGTTAACTGCGCTGCCCCACGGGATGCTGGCGATGAGCCCCGACGTTCCCGGCCTCGTACAGACATCCACCAACCTGGCGACCCTGGCGATGCCCGAGGGCGCAGTGGAATTCGGAACCAGCCAGCGGAGTTCGATTGAGAGCAGCAAACTGGCGACGGGGCGCATGGTGGCGACCGTTTTCGGGATGGCGGGCTTCGAGGTAAGGCGAGCGGGCGGATACCCCGGCTGGAAGCCGGAGCCCAAGAGCGAGATCGTGCAACTGGCGCAGGCCGTACACAAAGACGTTCTGGGTTCGACCCCGGAGCTGGTGGCGATGCACGCCGGCCTGGAGTGCGGCGTGATCGGCGAGAAGCATCCGGGGATGCAGATGCTCTCGTTCGGCCCGCACATCGTAGACGTTCACAGCCCCAGCGAACGGCTGAAGATCTCTTCCGTGGAACCCTTCTGGCGTTTCCTGACGGCTCTGCTCGAACGCGTGTAAGCTTCAGGCGCCGGACCGGGCCGCATCCGGCCGGCGCCTGAACCGTTTTGTGAATATCCGCACATTTTTTTCTGCGCCTAATCCGCCGCGGCCGAAATCACATAAGCGGAGATACAAAATGAGGCTAGAAACAGCCGGTCTGCTCTTAGCGCTTCTGGCATTGCCCGCCGCGGTTCCCGCGCTTCGCGCCCAGGATGAGTTGCCTGCCGGAAAAGGGAAGGATGTCACGCAGCGCATGTGCAGCGGCTGCCACGACATGTCCGTCGTCACCGGGAGACACCTCACCGCGAAACGCTGGTCCGATACCGTGGACGAGATGATTGGGCGCGGGGCTACGGGGACGGATGCCGAAATCGACCAGGTGATTAACTACCTGGCCGCGCACTTCGGCAGGCCGGTCAATGTGAATACGGCGACGGCGCAGGATTTGCAGAACGGACTATCGCTTTCGCAGAAAGACTCCGAGGCCATCGTCAAGTACCGCCAGAGCAAGGGCAATTTCAGAGCGCTGACAGACGTGACTTCAGTCCCTGGTGTGGACGCTGCCCAACTCGAAGAGCAGAAGGCCAACATTCAGTTCTGATTCGGCGCACGAGTTTCTCCGCACAGGAAGATATCGGGCCGCCAGCGAACGCGGATGACAATACCGATCTTCATTCGTTCCGCCAGGCGGCCCGTAGAGTTTTCGCGTCCTAAATCGTGCCCATCAGTTCGATGTAGATGCCGTTGGGACCTGTGATATAAGTGAATCCGCGGCCGGAAGTGCCAGCCTTATTGATGGCTTCGTGCTGCACTCCCATCGCTTCCAGTTTCTTGCAGAACTCAGTCAGGTTCGGGGTGACGCCGAAGGCAATGTGATCGAGCGAATGGCCCTTGGATGGGGCCGGGGTCTTACCCTCGTTGATCCGCAGAACTACGCCGGGGATGTTGACCATCGAATCGTTACCGCCGCGCACCCCGCCCAAAGTCTTCGCGAACCACTCCTGTGCTTGTGCGGCGGAGGCCATGGACAGGTGTACGTGGTCCTGCTGAATCGCATCGGCGATCGCAGGGTCGGCGATGAATTCTAGTTTCACGCCCTCGGGAGAAGTGACGTTGGCGGTCTTTCCGGTTGCGCCCGGGAGAACTTTGCCGCCGGCCGGCTCGACCTTGGCCAGCAGACCAGGCAAGTCCTTCACGCGATAGGCTACGTGGTCGATGGCGGTGCCTTCGCTTCCGCCATTCGATTCACCCTGCCCGATCGAGATGTCGGTTCCGCCGAGGACGACGCCGCGCCCTCCGCTGGGAGACTGCCCGCCGATAGCCATCCAGAAGTCTCGTTCGGCCTGCACGTTGCGCACAATCAAGTGGACATGCAGCCAGGAGATTCCCGCCGCGTTGGGGGCAGGGGGCGGCGTTGATTGGGGGAAGGCCGCAGACGCGGCTAGCAGAAAGAGTGGCAATAATCGCATCGTTATGGCGTTGAGCATAACAGGGTTGCAGGGGTGATGTGTTGTATCGCGTACATGTGTGTGTTGACGATATTCGTTAGAACATAGATAATCGAAATCGATGATCACAGAGCAAAGACCGCGAAACCGGCCCGGGCGCATGTCGTGCCCGGAGGAGGCGGCTTATCTGGAACTCGTGCGTACCACCGAGGCCCTCACCAGGCCACTCGCCCAAGCGCTGAAGTCCGAGGACCTTTCCGCGGCCCAGTACAACGTACTGCGGATCTTGCGCGGATCTCCGGACGGGCTGACTTGCGGCGAAATCGGCGAACGCATGATCACGCGCGACCCCGACATCACGCGCCTGCTGGACCGGATGGAAAAGCGCCTGCTGATTTCCCGCGGGCGCGATGCCCAGGACCGCCGCGTGGTGCTCACCAGAATCACCCAAGAGGGCCTGGATGTGGTGGGCCGGCTGGATAAGCCGATACGGGACATGCACCGTAAGCAATTGGGCCACTTGGGCTTAGAGCGCCTCCGGACCCTCGGTGAACTGCTTGCGGCGTGCCGCGCGCGGCCGGAGTAGTCTTTTGTTTAATATTTGTTGAAACGAATATCGTCATCACGAATCAAACATACTGAAAGGAACATTCAATGAGCACAGCAGCCGCCCCCCAAACCGCCGTTTCCACCTGGAACATCGACCCGGTCCACTCCGTGGCCGAGTTCAAAGTGAAGCACATGATGATCTCGAACGTGAAAGGGCAGTTCACCGCCGTATCCGGCCTACTGACCTTGGACGAAGCGGACCCGACCCGTTCGCGGATCGAAGCTTCTATCGACGCCGCCTCGATCAACACGCGTGAGGCGCAGCGCGACGCGCACCTGAAGAGCGCCGATTTCTTCGATGTGGAGAAGTACCCCACGCTGTCGTTCCGGTCCACGCGAGTGAGCCGCAATGCGGACGGGGAATTGGCCGCCGCGGGCGAGTTGACGATCCACGGCGTCACGCGCGAGGCTGTGTTCGCGGTGGAGGGTCCCACGGCGCCCGGAAAAGACCCTTGGGGCAACACGCGCATCGGCCTTTCGGCTACCACGAAGATCAACCGCAAAGACTTCGGCCTTACCTGGAATGCGGCTCTCGAAACCGGCGGCATTCTGGTGGGCGAGGAAGTCACCATCACGCTCGACGTCGAGTTCGTGAAGAATTAACCGCCGCTCCCGGCGTATGCTGGAACCGCGGCAGAGAGAGGGGATCTATATGTCGCTCCGTCCAATTCGACAAATCACACAACCGAAGCCGACTGTCGAAGGCGCCGGCGTGAAATTGCAGCGCGCCTTCGGGTTCGGCAAGACCAAAGACTTCGATCCGTTCCTGTTGCTGGACGATTTCCGAAACGAGAATCCGGAAGATTACCTGGCCGGATTCCCGTGGCACCCGCACCGCGGCATCGAGACGATCACGTATGTGCTCGCCGGAACCGTGGAGCATGGCGACAGCCTCGGCAACAAGGGCAAGATGACTGCGGGTGACGTGCAGTGGATGACTGCGGGAAGCGGCATCCTGCACCAGGAGATGCCGAAGGGCGACGCGCGCGGGCGCATGCACGGGTTTCAGCTCTGGGCCAACCTGCCCGCATCCTTGAAAATGACGGCGCCGCGATACCAGGACATCCCGTCGGCCGCCATTCCGGAAATCACCGATGACGATGGCGTTCGGGCGCGCGTGATTTGCGGCGAGTTCTGGGGCAAGAGGGGGCCGGTCGAAGGCGTGGCCGCCGATCCGAATTACGTGGATATTTCCGTGCCGCCCGGCGTGCGGAAGCGGATTAAGGTGGAGACCACGCGCAGCGCCTTCGCCTACGTGTTCGCGGGAGCAGGCACGTTCCGCGACGCCTCGGAGCCACAGGCCGTTCTGACGGACCAGGCGCACAAGCCGAATGCCGAGCCGGTTTACGACGCCAGCAACCATTCGCTGGTGTTGTTCGACAGTGGCGATGAGATCACGGTGCAGGCGGGACCGGAGGGGATTCGCTTCCTGCTGGTCTCGGGCAAGCCCATCGAAGAGCCCGTGGCGTGGTACGGCCCCATCGTGATGAACACGCAGGAAGAGTTGCGGAAGGCGATGGCCGAGTTGCAGGACGGCACGTTCATCAAGCACGGCTGAGGCGCCGCGGCTCCGCACCGGCATAGCGGCACGGAACGGAGCCCGCTGGCTGGTGGAAGGGGCCTCTGCCCCTGACGTTGTGAACTGCGGCGCCGGTCGCGGATATGTCTCTCTTCTCACATAGAGGGCGGCCGGCCGTAAGCGACATGGTGTATACCGGAGATTCGGGCTCTATAATCCCTGAGCTCAGGAGGCTCATTTGATGAGACGATCTCTTGCCTACATCGTGTTGCTTGCCATGCTCGGCCTGACCGCCCTGGTGGCGCAAAACAAGACGCCGCCCACAAAGCTGACGTTCACTACGAAGAACGGGAACGTCACTTTCGACCACAGCGCCCACATCAAGCGCGAGCAGAGCAATTGCAGCGTGTGCCATCCGGGGCTGTTTGCCCAGGACGCGAAGAAACCTATCGGGTTCAGGCCGCCGCACAAGGCTCAGGAAGACAAGAAGGTTGCGTGCGGTTCGTGCCACCGCGCCGGCGGCGCCGCATTCGCGACGCAAGGCAACTGCTCCAACGGCAAGTGCCATGTGACGGCGGCGAAGAAGTAGCGACGTTCGCCGCCTCTACAATCAGCGGCGCCGAGGCCGGCACAGCGGTTCGGAACCTAGCCGGGGGGCGCCGTGATGCGCCCCAATCTCATTTCGTTAATCGAAGAGCGGGTCCAGGGGACCCGCGCGGACCAGGGGGCCGGCCCACATGCCCGGCTTGATTCTTCGGCACCAGACGACCCTTGAGTCGAATGGACCGCTGTTTAAGGTTGTTATACTCGGTCCTTAACGTCCATCAGGATTTCCTTTCAGGGGCAACGCTCCGATGAGATTGTGTCTGGCGCTGACGCTTGCGTTCGGATTGACGGCCGGTCATTTGGCGTGGGGGCAGTCGGCTACGAGCGGCGCCCTGAGCGGGAGCGTGCGCGACCCAGCCGCGGGGCCTGTCGCGAACGCTGCGGTCGCACTGACCAACCTGGCGACCAACCAGAGCTTTGCCTCGGTTACTGACGCCAACGGGCGCTACCGCTTCTCGCTGCTTCCCCCCGGCGCTTATCGCGTGATCTTCACCGCGAAAGGGTTCAAGTCGGCCAGCTTGGTTTCGGCCACTGTGGATGTGGCGGAGGCTCCGATTCTTGACGCCACCTTGGACCCGGGCGAAACTACCGAACAGGCGCAGTGCAAATGCCAGTTCAGCGCAGGGGGCTCTTCGACGGGAACGCTGGTAGACCAGAAGACCATCACCTCGGTCCCGCTCACGACGCGGAATTTTACTCAAGTGCTCTCGATGGCATCCGGCTCAGCCGCCGATGTGAACAACGCCGGATCGTTGGGGCGGGGCACGCAGAGCGTCAACGTGAACGGCAACACCAGCGCCGGCGGATTCACGCTGGATGGAGCGAACGCGCCCACGGCTGTCCCCAACCCGGACACGATTTCAGAGTTTAAGATCCAAACATCTCAGTACGACGCGGGCTACGGCGCGCAGGTCCCGAACACGAATATGATCACCCGCAGCGGCGAGAACGAGTTTCACGGTAACGGGTGGGAGTTCGTGCGGAACGATGTCTTCAACGCGAATGCGTTCTTCCGCAACGCGACCGCGCAACCCAAGCCCAACCTCAAGCAGAACCAGTACGGCGGGACGCTTGGCGGACCCATTCGGAGGAACCGCCTGTTCTTCTTCGGGTCGTACCAGGGCACGCGGCAGGTGAACGGGCTGGACCCGACTTCCATCTCGAACCCGATTCTGCCTCCGCTCAAGCAGGATCGCTCGGCCCTGGCGCTCGCGGCGCAGTTTTGCCCGGGCAATCACCTACTGGCCAACGGGCAGGCCGATTCGCGCTACGCAACGTTCGCGGGCGGAAAGCAGCTCGATTGCCGCAACCAGACCACAACGGCGACGGCGCCCATCAACCCGGTGGCGCTGGCGCTGCTGCAGATGAAGAATGCGGATGGCTCGTACCTCATCCCGGAGCCGCAAACCATACTTACCAGCGGAAGCAACGCGGGTCTCGGCTTCTCCACCTACAGCCTGCCCTCCACATATCGCGAAAGCCAGTACCTGCTCAATAGCGACTACATGCTCTCGAAGAAGCATACGCTCTCGGGGCGCGTCTACATCGCCACTCTCAATCAGTTCCGCACGTTCTCGTCGCCGAACGCTTACCCCGGTCCGGCTATTCTTCCGGGCGACGGCACGCCGCAGAAATTGAAGGGCCAGGATTCCGTGGGAACCGGGAAACTGAGCTCGGTTCTGAACCAGCGCATGGTGAACGAGGCCCGGATGAGCTTCACACGAAACCGTTCGAAAGCCGTGGGCCAGAATACGCCGCTGGCCGCATCGCTCGGGATGACTTCGGGGAACTCGCTTTTTCCGCAGGTTCCCGAGATACAAGTTCTGGGGCCCATGGGCAGCTTCCGGCTGTTCGGTTCGATCGGAAACGATTTCAGCACGCTGACGGATAGTTACTCGTGGTCCGATAATATTTCGTGGATTCACGGGAATCACGCGATTCGCGGCGGCGGCTTCGCGCTGATGCAGCAACTCTCGCGCGAGGATACCGGGTCGGCGCGCGGCAAGATCGTGTTCCAGACATTCAGCGACTTTCTGGTGGGCTTGAGCGCCGCGCAGAACCTGAGCCCGGGCGGGCGCAGCAACGTCCAGACGGTGCAGGCGAACCAGGGCGTCGGACCGAATGGCGAAGTGTCCTACAAGTACCGCGCCTATTACGGCTCCGGGTATGTGCAGGACGATTTCAAGGCGCATGCGCGGCTCACGTTGAACTTGGGCGTGCGGTGGGAATACATCCGGCCCGCGGCGGACACTGCGGGAACCATGGGCAATATCTGGCCTTCGCTACTCAACCAACTGCCCATCCCACCGCTTACGGGAACGTTGACCGGCAACACCGTAGCGGCGAATTACAACCCCAACACGATTAATCCTTATACCGGGAAGGCGTTCGGAGCTCTTCCAGCGGGAGTCGTCGTGCGCCCGAACGGAACGGCATACCAGAACAGTCCGCCGCTCGCTACCTTCGCTCCGCGCTTCGGCTTTGCATGGCAGCCGCATGGATCGCAGGGCAGGGCATCCCTGCGCGGCGGTTACGGATGGTTCTACCAGGCGCCGCCGATTAGCGGCACGTCGGTAGGGACGCCCTCGTCCTCCGCGCCGCCATTCGCGCAGAGCTTCGCGAATACGGACGCGAGTAACGGATCTTCGTCATTCGCGCAGCCGTTCCCGGCGAGCACGCTGGGATGGGTCCTACGCACGCCAACGTCCCAACTTTCGGACAAAGTGATGGGGCCGGAGTTCAAGGTTCCGCTGTTGCATCAATGGAACGTGAATGCGCAGATCGCGCTCACCAAAGCGCTCTCGCTCGATCTAGGGTACGTGGGTACGTACGCCGTCAATCTGTTGACGTCACGCGGTCTGAACCAGCCCGTGCTGGCCTCGGCGGCGAAGCCGGTGAATTGCGGGTATGACGGCGCGCCGGCAGATTGCATCACTACCAGCACTTCGGCGAACGCGAAACTGCGCGTGCCGATTATGGGCGAGGCGCCCACCGCGCTGGGCACTACCGAATTCAGCGGAGCATCTTCCTACCATAGCTTGCAGGCGACCCTGCGCCGCCGCGTTTCGCGCGGGCTGACGTTCCAGGCCGCGTACACTCTCTCGCGCGCACGAAGCAACACAGGCATCTACAACGACCAGACGAAGGCGGAACTCGATTGGGGGCGCAGTTCGTTCGACCGCACGCACCGGCTGATCACGAACTTCGATTATGCGCTGCCGTCGATTGGGGGCGCGGGAGGGCCCGCCGCGGCTCTGTTCAACGGATGGACGCTTGCCGGAATCGTGATCATGCAAAGCGGCGTGCCGCTCACGCTGACGGACCCGGCTGGCGGCGGCGTGTACGGGCGCGCCGGCACATCGACGATCACGCTGTGCCCCGGCGCGACAGCGGACGGGCTGGCGACTTCGGGCAGCGTGCAGTCGCGTCTCTCCGGGTGGATCGATAAGAGCGCGATCTGCGCGCCCGTGGCGGTGGGGTCGGATGGATCCACAGGCTACGGCAACGCCGGCATAGCGCTGATGGACGGCCCAGGGCAGGTGAATACGGATTTCTCGATTGGCAAGACGGCGGTAGTGGGCGGATTTCGCGAAGGCGCGTTTGTGGCGTTCCGGGCGGAGTTTTACAATGCGCTGAATCACGCGCAGTTCTCGAGTCCAGGTACCGCGCTGGGAACCGTGAATTTCGGAGTGATCACGCAGACGTCAGTGGCGCCGCGGCTGATTCAGTTCGGGATCAAGTACATCTTCTGAGCCTCGCGCTCGCGGGTCGGCCGGCTCAGGGGGCGAAGGGGCTGATCAGGTTTCCGGCGGCGTCGAAAGCGAAAGCGGTCAGGGACTCGATTTCCAAATCGGCGCGCCGCTCTACCTGAGGCCTGAGGTTCTCGCTGAGCGCGACGCGCGCTATTTCGTTGCTGTTGCGAATCCAGCCGAAGGTGACTTCCTCCGCGTTGATGCGGCCAACTGTTGGCGCGAACCGTTCCAGGCATTCCCGGTCGGTGGGGTAGTGGACGGGGATGCGGATACCTGCCGGCGCGTTTGCGGTTAGGGAATTCAGGCGGGTGGCTTCCCAATCGATCTTGCCCAGCAAACGGTCGGCAACAACGTCCGCCATGCCGACGCCCACCGCGTTGCCGTAGCTGAGTTCGTGAAGATCGCGCAGGAAAATGCGCTCCACCCTGGGCGTATTCGGCCACGGGTTGTAATCGCCGTTGATGCCGCGGTTCACGGTCTTGGTGTCCATGCCTACGCCGCTGATGTTCTTGCCGATCTCGTCGAGAATCAGAATGTCGATATCGAGCGGCAGCTTGCCCATCCAGGATTTCGCCAGCGCGAGGTTCTCTTCCTCGCGAGTTTCCATTTCGTCCGCGGGGACGGCATCGATCTTTGCGGTGTTGTGGCAGGCGTCCTCCAGAATGGCAAGGCCGCCAAGGATCTTGCCGGAAGCCAGCGCCTGGCGGCCGACTGTCCGGATGACGTGCTCCAGCCCCAGGCGAAAACCGTGAGAGTGATAGCGCTGTGCGCCGGCTAACTTACCGGCGCCGATGGCCATCATTTTGAAGAGACCGCTTTCGATCTTGCCCGAGAAATCCGTGTGCCATTTCACGCGGTTGATGAGCATGACGCCATCGGCCTCATAGGCCGCGCGGTCCAGGTAGGCTTCGATGCCTTCGTTCGTCTTGCCGAGCGAAACCACTTCCAACTGGCTCACAATAGGGCAGCCCATCGAAGCTTCGGTGATTCCATAATGCGCCAGCACGCTGGCTTGGCCTTCGGCGGTAGCGCTTCCGTGGCTCCCCATGGCGGGAAACAGAAAGGGCTCGATGCCGTGCTTCTGCCAATAGCGCACCGTGGCAAGCACGATCACGGCGAGATTCTCGATTCCCCTGCTGCCGACTCCAATCGCCACCCGTGCACCCGGCCGCAGCCGCGCGCCGAATTGCGCGGAGGCTAGCTGCCGGCTCACTTCGCCGGGAATATCGGCCAGCCTTCGGTCTTCAAACTTGGACCGGACCATCATCAGGCGGGGAAAAAGCATGGATTCAATTGTATCGTTCCAGCGCCGGGAGGAGCGCAACGGGGATCACGCTCATTTGATAGCGGGCAAGCACGAGCATGCCCCACCCGCGCACCGGCCGCTATGCCGGCGGACGCTCCAGCAGTTCGCGGGCAACGGCGGCCGTGTTGGCGTGAACGGTTACGGTATCTTCTATGCTTGCCGCGTAGCCGCCAGCGAGCACGATGGCGATCGGGATCTTTCGCCGCAGCGCCTCGCCGATCACCAGCCGGTCGCGCGCCATCAGGCCGTCGAAGGTCAACGACAGGCCCCCAAGTTGGTCCTCGCGGAACGGGTCCGCGCCGGCGAGGTAGAGCATGAACTCGGGTTGGAAGGAGGCGAGGGATTTCAGGTAGCCGTCGCCGAGCAGGGAAATATATTGCTCATCCCCGACTCCGTCGGCCAGGTGAATATCCAGACTGGAGGGCGGCTTCTCGCTGGGATAGTTGTTGAATTGGTGGATGGAGAGGGTGAATACGGAGCGGTCGCCGGCGAATATCGCGGCCGTGCCGTTGCCGTGATGGACGTCGCAATCCACCACCATGGCGCGGCCGACTTGCCCATCGTGCTGCACGCGCCGCACGGCCACACCGACGTCATTGATCGCGCAGAACCCCTCGCCGTGATCCGGGAACCCGTGGTGGAACCCGCCGCCCAGGTTGAACCCAAGGCCCGTAAGAATAGCCTGTTCGGAGGCGAGAATGGTTCCGCCAGCGGTCAGGCAAAATGCATCCACCATACTTCGCGAATACGGGATCTCGAGCCGGAGAATGTCCTGGTAGGAGAGCGTGCCGCTCTTGAGCTTGGCGATCCACTCGCCGTCGTGGGCCAGCATGAGGTCCTCGGTGGTCGCGGGCTGGGGGGCGAGGAAATCACCCGGCGCGGCGAAGCGCGAACGCAGGAACCTGTCATGCAGCCATTTGTATTTCTTCGAGGGGAAGATATGGTCGCCGATGTGCAGGTCGTACTGCTCGTGGTAGACCAGCTTGTATGGAAGCATGGTTCCGAGTTGCTAATCTCCCAGAAACTTCCCGAACGGACGCAGCCCCCTCACATTGTCACAGACGGCCTTGATCCCCGCGGTAAGTGGAATGGCGAGCACCAGGCCCGCCGCCCCCCAAAGAAATCCCCATAGCATCAAACAGAAGGTCACCACCAGCGGATTCAAGTGAACGCGCGAACCCACCACTTTCGGATACAGCAGGTTCATCGCGATCAGGTGCAGCGCCGCGGCAATCCCGAGAGCGGCAATATAGACGGACGCCTCGGTAACGGTAAGGGCCGCAAGGAGCGGAGGAGCCATCGCCATCGGCAGACCTACGTAGGGCAGCAGGCTGAGTATGCCGCTGATGGGACCCACGAGGAAGGGATAGGGCAGGTCGATCAGCCAGAACGCCACCGAACTGAGCACGGCGAGCAGCAATCCCAGCACGAAATTTCCTACCACGAAGGCGCGTACCATCTCCGCAATGCCGGTCAGACTGCGCGCCGCAATCAAACGCTCTTCGCCATGGAAGAACTGCAGGAAGCTGCGATTGATGTGGTCGCGCCAACTCAGCATGAAATACACCAGGAAGGGGATAAAGGAAGCCATCAATAGAAGTTCGTAGAACGAACTGAGGTGGGAGTATAGATAATCGCCTATGCGCACGGGCTCGGGCTGCGGCTCCATCGGGGGCGGAAGAGCCGGCGCAGCGGCCGCGCCCCGCGCGCCCTTCTTCTTCGCCGCCGCTTCCTGAGCCTTGAGCCGTTCTTCCTCCATCTTTCGCACGCGCGCCGGCAGAACCATTTTGTAAGTACGGTCTTCGACGCCCTGTATCCTCTGGCGCACGCCGTCCACTATATCGCCGACCCGTTGGCCGTATTTCGGCAGGTCGTCATAGAGTCCGCTGAGTTGGGCGTAGCCCGCTAATCCGGCGATGTAAAGGGCCAGAACCGCCAGGGAGCACACCACGAAGCTTGCCAAACTGCGCGGCAGGCGCAAGCGCATGAGGAGCGTGACGAAGGGTTCCAGTATGAAAGCGATAATCACCGCGATAATGGCGGTGATGAACACCATCCGTCCGAAATAGAGAATCGCAATCACGACGCCCAGGGCCACAACGGGTAGGGCCAGCTGCCGGGCGTCTTGCACGGCTACGTTCGTCGCGCTACTAAGCTTCGATGTGGGCGCCACTGCGCGAAAAAACCCTTTACCGACTGTAACATGGACGCATTTATAATAGAATTGTTGCCTTCCTCAAATGCCCGCATCCTGGCCCTCGATCTGGGCAAGAAACGCATCGGGCTCGCCATCAGCGACCCCATGCGCATCACCGCCCAGGGCCTCCCGAATATCGTGAGGACGAGAATACGCGCCGATTTGGAGGCTCTGCGGAGCTTGGCGGAGGAGCGCGAGGTCGGCTCCATCCTGCTGGGCAATCCCATGAACATGAGCGGCCGGGAAGGGCGGCAGTCGGTTTGGGTGCGGGAGTTTGGCGCGGCCATAGAGGAGCGGCTCGGCATCCCCGTTACCTACTGGGATGAGCGGCTCACGTCTGTTGAGGCCGGCCGCGTCCTGCGCTCCAGCGGAATCAGTATCGAGAAGCGCGCCGCCGCGGTGGACCGCCTTTCCGCCGTGATCCTGCTGCAGAGCTATCTGGATTCTCTCGCCCCATGAAACTGTTCCGGCTCGTTCGAATTCTGGCGCTCGTTGCCGTGGCCGGCGGCGGGTTCACCATGTTCCGCCTGGCCCGTCCCTATCGCGGTTTCGAGGGCGAGCGCTTCGTGGATATTCCGCGCGGCGCCTCGTCCCGCGGCATTGGCCGGATGCTGGAGCAGGCCGGAGTAGTTCGCAGCCAGTGGGATTTTCTGGCTGCCCGGCTGCTTCTGCGCGGGCGATCCTTGCAGGCCGGCGAGTACCGGTTCGACCGCGCGGCTTCCACCATCGAGGTTTATCGCCGCATCGGGCGGGGCGACATTTTCTATCTCTCGTTAGTGGTTCCCGAGGGATGGAACCTGTTCGATATCGCCGCGGCGGCTGAAAAGTTGGGGCTATTCCCGGCGCCGCGCTTCCTGGCTGCCGCGCGCGACCCGGGAATGATTCGCGACCTCGACCCCCGCGCGCCCACGCTCGAAGGGTACCTGTTCCCGAATACCTACAGGCTCAGCCGCCACACCACGCCGGAGGAACTGTGCCGCCTCATGACCTCGAAGTTCCGCGACGTGTGGCGGGGCCTTGGAGATAGGCCCAACGCGCACGATACAGTCGCGCTGGCATCACTGGTGGAAAAAGAGGGCAAGGTGGAATCCGATAGGCCCTCCATCGCGGCGGTCTTCCGCAACCGGCTGAAGATCGGAATGAAGCTGGATTGCGACCCTACCGTGATTTACGCGGCGCTGCTCGAAGACCGGTATCGAGGGGCGATTTACAGATCGGACCTCGCCAAGGCGAGCCCGTATAACACTTACCAGAGCGCGGGATTACCGCCTGGGGCCATCGCCAATCCGGGCGAGGCGTCGCTCAAGGCCGCGTTGTATCCGGCCGAATCCGACGCGCTCTACTTCGTCCTGCGGCCGGACGGTTCCGGGGCGCATCAGTTCTCTAGTACCATGGCCTTGCAGGAGCAGGCCGTTGCCAAGTATCGCCGTGCCATCCGAAAGAAAGTCCGCTAAAAGCCGCTTGCGCGACTATCTGGCCGCGCACGAGCCCGCTGCTATCACGCGCGCGGTATGGGAAGATCTGCTGCAAGCGCTGAGCCCGGTTTCCGAAAGCTATTTGCGCGATCTGCTGCACGATACCGGGCTGCCCTTCGAGCAGCCCTATGCCGGCGTCCGCCAGCACACCTTCGAGGAACTGGAGCAATCGCTCCTGGAGATCTGGCGAGTCTATACGGAGGCGCAAGCCGCGGGCGACCGCGACCGCGCGCGCTACTGCCGGCGCCAGGTGATCGCGGCGAAAGACCGGGCGAAGTTTCTTGCGGGCGGCGCGCGAACCAGCGATGGCAAGAAAGCGCAGAAACGCGAGATGGCCGAGTGGATGATGGTATGGCTGGAAAACCCCGAGGTGTTCCCCGCGTGGGTGGAAGCCCGCAAGCGCCGGTTAGGGCAGAGTCAGAGCGACTCGAACACGAATCCTTGGTGAAATAGCCGGGTGTAGTGGCGCCGGACTCAGCGTGGACGGCGCCGTGGCGACAGGAGGTTAGGGGCTATCGTGCAAGCCCAGCCGGTAGCCCAAAATCGCCTTTACCAGAAGGTGGTCAGTTGCCTGGGTGACTCCCACGCCCACGCCGAAATTGAATTCCCACTTCGGCCCGAAGTCCACATCGATGGCGGGCACGAACGCGTGCTCCTGGTCCCGCGCGGAGTTGAATCCAGTCACGGGCCCGTAGGCTCCGTAATACTCCAAGCCTAGTTGGGCTTTTTTCAGCGCGGCATAGCTGAATTTCACGTTCGGAGAGAACTCCACACCCGACGCAACTCCAGGGCCGTGAAAGGCGCGTTCGAGCGTTGGATTAAAGGCAAAGTACCACTTTCCGGATTCCTTATCGATGATCGGCCGGAACTCGCAACCCCACGTATCCGACGAGAAACTCGCACGCTGGTACCCGCACTCCGCCGACAAACTTAAGCCTACCGGCAGCCCGTAACGCGCAGGCACGGAGACGCGCGGCCTCAGGTGAGTCCCCACCCACTTCAATCCACCATCGGGCTGGATGCTGGTGAACTGATAGAATCCGACTTCCAGCCACTCTCCGAACCCGTGAGTAATCTCCACGGTTTCATGGACAGCGTGGTTCGTCGGCAGTACTCCGTCGACCGTATCTTTGACGCCCTTGACGGTGACGTTACTGTGAAGTTCGACTACGGTTACGCCTTTGGGCGTCAGTTCGGAACCATAGACCTGTACCTCGTAATTTCCTTGCGAACGGCCGGCCAAAGCGCAGAACGTGAGCAGGGCCGATGCAGCGATGAAATGGCGCAATGCTTTTCTCCTCCGGGTCAAGCGATTCTTACTAGTCTAATTCACGGGGAAGAGTTTGTGCAGTATCACAGTGCGCTGCCGCACATTGGGCCGATCAGCGGATTCCAGCGGCGTCCCGGTAGATCTCAAGCACCTGCCGCGCCGTCCTGTCCCAGCTGAAACGGGCGGCTTGTTCCCGGCCGCGGCGGATCAGTTCCTGCCGCAAATTCCCGTCCACCAGAGCCTCGCGTATCCCGCGGGCGATATCGAAGACGTTCAGCGGGTTCACCAGGATGGCGGCGTCGCCCACCACTTCCGGAATCGAGCTGATGTTAGACGTCACCACCGGCGCGCCACACGCCATGGCCTCCAGCGGCGGAAGGCCGAAGCCTTCGTATTGGGATGGGAATACAAAGGCGGCCGCCGATTCGTAAAAGCAACGCAGCGTTTCGAAGGGGACGAAGCCGAGAAACCGCACCATCTGTTCCACGCGGCTCTTGATCACAGCGTGGCGCACGGCCGGGTATTGCGAAATCGTATCGCCAATCAGGACCAGGCGCAGGTCCTTATATACCGGATGATTCGCGAGCTGCTCGCGCGCCACCGCGAAGGCTTCCACCAATCGGGGCACGTTCTTATGGCGCCGGATATTGCCGGCGTAGAGCAGGAACGGGTAGTTGATCTGATACCGCTCCAGAATCCGCTGGTGGGCTTCGGGAGAATCGAAATCACGCTGGCAGAAGCCGGGATCGGGCGCGTTGTAGACGCGGCAGATGCGGCTCGACGGCACGCCAAGCACGTTCTCCACGTCACGCTTGGTGGCGTCGGAAACCGCGATCACACGCGTGGCGCGAAGCAAGCCCCGCCGGAACCGGTAGCGGTGCAACTGCGAGCGAATGCTGCCCTGGCTTCCTTCCGGATAGAGCAGGCTGGCCATATCGTGAATCGTCACCACGTACGGCCGCACCATGAGCGCCGGCACGCGGTTGAGCGGAATGTGAACCAGATCTGGCCGCAGTTGGTGAAGGAACAGGGGAAACGCGAGGTTGTACAAAGGATCCGAATCCCTGCGCGCGTAAGCCGCGGATTGAAAGTTAGGCGGCAGCCCGGCCAGCGTGCGCACATCATCCGGGCCGCTTACGACGGTGTAGCGGTTCGTGGCGTCGATGTCGCCCAGCGCGTGCACGAGGCTTCGGATGTAGGTGCCGATTCCGAAATCCCGGATGCGCCGGGCGTCAATAACAATGTGAAGCGCCATAGCGCCAGCTTCAAACGCGAACGGGAGCTAACTTCCAACGATACAGCGGAAACCGCGCCGTGAGGGCTTCCACCCTCTGGCGCACCCCGGCCAAGGCCGTTTCGTTCGTCATGTTCTGAAGCGCCTCCGCGATCAGCGCGCCCACTTCGCGCATTTCCGGCTCTTTGAAACCGCGGGTTGTGACCGCGGGCGAGCCCAGCCGGATTCCGCTGGGATTGAGCGGCGGATTTGTGTCGAAGGGGATCGCGTTCTTGTTCACCGTTATCCGCGCGCGGTCGAGCGTCTGTTCGGCCTCTTTGCCTCGAATGCCCTTGGAAAACACGTCGAGCAGCAACAGGTGCGTATCGGTGCCGCCCGAGACGACGCGGAAGCCCGCGTCCATCAGCGTCTGGGCCAGGGCCTGCGCGTTCGCCACAACCTGCTTCTGATATTCGCGGAACTCGGGTTGCAGGGCCTCCAGGAAGCAGACCGCCTTCGCGGCTACCACGTGCACCAGCGGACCGCCCTGAATACCGGGGAATACCACTTTGTCGATAGCCGCGCCAAACTTCTCTTTGGCCAAAATCAGCCCGGCCCGCGGGCCGCGCAGTGTCTTGTGGGTTGTAGACGTCACAATATCCGCGTACTGGCAGGGATTGGGGTGCATCCCGGCGGCGACGAGTCCCGAAATATGCGCCATGTCCACCATGAAGACCGCCCCAACTTCATCGGCAATCTCGCGGAAGCGCGCGAAATCGATGATCCGCGGATACGCGCTTGCCCCGGTGATGATCATCTTCGGCTTGTGCTCGCGGGCCAGGCGCGCCACCTCGTCGTAATCGATCCGCTCGTCTTCTTTGCGCACGCCGTAGGGAACGATGTTGTAAGTCTTCCCCGAGAAATTCAGCTTGTGGCCGTGGGTCAGGTGCCCGCCGTGAGCCAGGTTCAAGCCCATTACCGTATCGCCCGGCGAGCACACCGCGATATAGGCGGCCTGGTTGGCCTGTGATCCCGAATGCGGCTGCACATTCGCGTATTCGGCGCCGAAAAGCTGCTTGGCGCGGTCGCGAGCCAGGTTCTCTACCACGTCGGTGCACTCGCAGCCGCCGTAGTAGCGCTTGCCGGGGTAGCCTTCCGCATACTTGTTCGTGAACACGCTCGAGGTGGCTTCCAAGACGGCTTCGGATGTGAAGTTCTCGCTCGCGATCAATTCCAGTTGCGAGTGTTGCCGCTCCACCTCGTGTTGGATGGCGTCATAAACCGCCGGGTCCACTTCGGACAGCGGCCGCGACATTCGTTCTGATGGCGTCATTTCCTGGCTCCTCCGGCGGCCGATGGAGCGAATGGCGACCGGAAGAGATGCGCCGCGAGAAACCCCGCCGCTTCGTCGCGCGCATCGTGATTCGTCCGCGGCCCCTTCAACACAACGGCCAAGTTAAGTTCGGCGGGAGAAGCCTAATTTTACCATGCTAGAATTGGGTTTTCCTTCCAACTCTATGCTCTGGAGCAAGTTGTTTATACCCACGCTGCGCGAGGATCCGGCCGAGGCCGAGGTCGCCAGCCATCGGCTGCTGCTGCGCGCCGGCTACATCCGCCAGTTGTCGGCCGGACTCTACAGCTACCTGTTTCTGGCCCAGCGTTCGCTGCTCAAGATCCAGGCGATCGTTCGCGAGGAGATGAACGCCATCGGCGGCCAGGAGATGCATCTGCCCGCCCTGCACCCCGCCGAAATCTGGCAGGAATCGGGCCGCTGGGACATCATGGGCGACAACATGTTCCGGCTCAAGGACCGCTTCGGGCGCGACCTCTGCCTGGGCATGACTCACGAGGAGATCATGACCGCCGTGGCGCGCGGCGAACTGCGCAGCTATAAGCACTTGCCGCAGATCTGGTATCAGATCCAGACCAAGTTCCGCGACGAGCAACGTCCGAAATCCGGATTGCTGCGCGTGCGCCAGTTCCTGATGAAGGATTCCTACTCCTTCGATATCGATCAGGCCGGCCTCGACGCCGCGTATGACAGCCATTACAAGACGTACTGCCGCATTTTCGACCGTTGCGGACTGAAGTACATGCCCGTCGAAGCCCACTCCGGGGCGATGGGCGGAAGCCAGTCGCACGAGTTCATGGTGATCTCCGACGCCGGCGAGGATTTCGTGGCCGTCTGTAAGGATTGCGGCTACTCCGCCAATCTGGAGAAGGCCGTCTCGAAGCCGTCCACGCCTGGAATTGCGGACCCCGAGGGTGACCTCGCGCCGGAAGAGTTCCACACGCCGGGCAGGAAGACCATCGCGGAGGTTTCCGCGTTCACCAAACTGCCGGAGACGTCGCAGATGAAGAGTCTGGTGATGGTGGCCGACGGCAAGCCCGTGCTGGTGCTCTTGCGCGGCGACCATCAGCTCAGCGAAACCAAGTTCGGCGCCATCGTCAGTGACCCCGAGTTCCGCACCGCGCGTCCGGATGAGATCCTCGCGTGGTTCGGCGCCGAAGCCGGTTCCCTCGGCCCGGTCGGCGTGAAGAACATGCCGATCCTCGCGGATCAGGCTCTGGCCGGCCGCCGGAATATGATCGCGGGAGCGAATAAGGACGATTACCACCTGCGCAACGTGACGCTCGGCGAAGATTTCGAGGCGGAGATGCACGACCTGCGCCAGGTAGGCGCGGGCGACGAGTGCCTGCGCTGCGACGGCAAGCTCGATGTTTGCAAGACCGTCGAAGTGGGACACATCTTCAAGCTTGGCTACAAGTATTCGGAGAACATGGGCCTGCGCGTGCTTGGAGCGGATGGCAAGGAACTGACGCCGATCATGGGCTCCTACGGAATCGGCATCGAGCGCGTGCTGACGTGCGCCATCGAGTTGTATCACGATAAGGATGGCATGGTTCTGCCGGCTTCTATCGCGCCGTTCCAGGTGGTGGTGACTCCGGCGAATTGTTCCGACGCCGCGCAGTCGCAAGCTGCCCGTACGATTTACGAAGGCTGCCTGGCGCTCGGCCTCGACACGTTGCTAGATGACCGCGACGAACGCCCCGGCGTGAAGTTCAAGGATGCCGACCTGATCGGCATTCCGTTCCGGATCGTAATCGGCAAGAAGCTGGGCAGCGGCATGGTGGAACTGGTCGATCGCAAGACGAAACAGACCGTCGACGTAGCCGTAGCCGAAGCCGCCGCGGCCGTTGCCGGGCGATTGGGCTAGCTGCTGATTCGGCCCGGCCGGAAACATAGGTAACAGTTTTATCCGAGGACATGGGTAACAGTTTTCGGATTCCTGTTTTGAGTTCCTTCGTGATTATAGGGGCGCCGTAGGGCCTGTGGGAATGGGGGAATCGCGCTAGCGATTTCCAAGG
>CAIYHG010000156.1 GCA_903925975.1 uncultured Acidobacteriia bacterium
CAGGGGGAGCGACTCCGGCCGCCGAGGAGGATGCCTCCAAGGAGCGCCGCCAGCGTCACCATGGCCCAGGTCGTCGCGCTCATGGCGTGATCTCCCGGACCTCGACGCGGAATGCCCGTGCGCCGCGGAGTTTGGCTTCAGCAACGTCTACAACGTCGGGAGACATGGTTATCAGGCCATCCTTTGGGAATTATATACATTACTCCCTCCCGGCATCACGGCGCGTCCGCGAACAACGGCGCGTCCAAACCAGACCACCGCTTGATCCGGTGCTCGATGTCCTTGGCGTGCTGCGCCTCGCGTTCGATCAGCGTGCAGTCGAAACCCGCCAACATGCACGCCTCGCCCGTAGTGCCCGATCCCGCGAAGCAGTCCAGGACGTGACCGCCTGGCGGACAGGCGAGGGTGACAAGCCAGCGAATCAGGTCCACGGGTTTGACGGTGGGGTGTTTGCTGTCCGCCCGATCGCCGGCATCCGCCTTGGCCGAGTAGAAGAACCGCGCGGCGGACCCGGAGTCATTCACCCCAGCGCATAGGGTGCGCGTGGGCTGCCATGCGTCATCGTTCATCCGGCCGAGCGCCGTATTATTAACACGGACGTGGCCGCTAGATTTCGTTGTTCCGAACTCGGCGAACGCCCCCAGCACGTCGGGCGATCCGTCATGCAGCACGTTGGCCGGGAAGCGGCCGAGGTCCGTGCGGCAACCGTCGATATTCAGCCCGCCGCACCCGTGCGTCAGCACGTTGTGCGCGACGGTTCCGTCCAGCGGCTTGCGCGCCAGGACGATCGGTTCAAGCGCCGGCTTTACCGCCGTGCCCCAACCCTGCCAGGCGGCAGCTTCCGGCGTCGCGGGCGCGTATAGTTCCGGCACGTCGGGCGGCAGTTCGTAGCTGGTGCCGTTGCCGGCGATGCCGCCGCCGTGGCGGTTCGACTTGCCGAGCGACTCGGTGCGCGTCGCGCCCTTGCTCTTGTCGATCGCCTTGGACACGTCATGCGATTTCGGAAAACCGCAGCCGTAAAGCCAGGCGAATTGATCGCGGATTTCAAACCCGGCGTCCTCAATCGCGCACACCATGCGGTGATACGTGCGCGTCCCACCAAACGCGAACAGATACGCTCCCGGCAACAGGCACTCGTACAGTGCCCGCGCCCAGGCCTCACACCAATCCTGATAGGTCCGCATCTGGCGATGACGACCATACATCTTGTCCGGCGCCGCACCTTTCACGCGCCAGTCAGGCTCGGCACAGGCACACTTCTTCTTGCCGCGCGCCCGACCGCCGCACGTCGCACAGGTTGGGTTTGCGCCGCCGAATTGGTCATTGCCGCCCGTGAACGCGGGCCATGGTGTTTCACGTTCCCCGATCCCAGGCTTGGAGAAGCCCGCGCCGGTCTGCCAGTTCGCTCCGGTGCGATATTCCGGCCCATGTTGCGAGGTCCGCCCGAACACGGAGTCTCTGCCCGCGTCGGCCTCGTTGAGCGACCGCCGAAACCCGTTCGCCCCGTCCCATTCACGGCCCATAAACTCCAAGCCGTAGGGCGGATCGGTCACGACCGCGTGAAACCGCTCGCCACCCGCCGCGAGTTTCGGCAATTCGATCAGGCAGTCGCCATGGAGGAGCCGGATGCTCATTTCGGTTCAGCCGAGGGAGTCATCTATATAATTCCCTTTCGTGCACTGACGCACGCGAGGGGAGGCGGCCGCAACCGCCTCCAAGCGCACGGGTCATGTCTCGC
>CAIYHG010000157.1 GCA_903925975.1 uncultured Acidobacteriia bacterium
GGCCGGCCGGCGCGGCGTGCTCCACGCTCGGCTTTCGGATCAGGTCGGGAAGGGTCTGCTTGGCGTTCAAGCTCGGCTAGAGCAGCCGAGGTTTCGGCGAGCCTTGAGACAAGGTCCGTCGGGGATGAAAAGTGGATTACGAGCTCGCCGCGGCGGATGTACACTTGCAGCGGGAGCGCATTGATGATCTGCGCGAGATTCATGATTGTTCGGCTTTCCGTATCAGAACCGTATCAGAACGGAACTGATTGAGCTGTTTGAGGTTGTCGGCTGAGCGAAAGCAGACGCCCCAAATTGTTGAAAACCAAAGGACGCAATAGGAATTGAGGAGCCGAATAGAAAGGATTCTCGGGCTTCACACGCAGGAGGGCGGAGGTTCGAGTCCCGCCGCGCCCACCACTCAACGGGGGTAAACCCAATCCCAATCCCTTCTAAGAATGTGGCTACTTCAGCGGCTTGCTATGCACGTCGGCTACTTGCACCTTCTCCGGCGAACTCCCGATCGGAACGATATTCGGATTGGGCCGTACCGGCGTCGGAATCACCGCGGAGGGCAACGGTCCCGCTGGCGGGGTCTTATCCGCCGCGATGCCTCCCGGTGTGCCTATGCCTGTCACCGGATTGCCTGTAGTCAAGCGGGTGCGCGAAACGTAGAAATACCACTCCGGCTGATCTTTGCTCGTGTTGATATTCGAATGCTCGGTGATGCTGTTGGGCGGCACGCGATAAGCGGCATTCTCGGGAAAATCCCGGAGTTGGCTTCCGATCAGCACGAGGCCGGTTCCAGGGGATACCTTCGTCCAGACTTCTTCGTGCCCCGGGGGATGCGTATGAGGCTGAGAGGCTTCAAACGGCGGCAACATGACCATCAGGATGTGGTCGGTTCCCGCCATGCCATCGTTGCTATCGAAAACGCACTTGGAGAAGTTATTCCAGTGGGCGTTTTCCTCACACCACGGCAGAAGACCGATATCGCGCACCAGAATGGGCTGCTTGAACGCAGCAGTCTCGGTCCAGGTGACCATGATCAACTCCAGAGGCTTGTCCGAGGTGTTGAGAAACCGGTGCGGGGCGTTCGGGGCGATGAGAATCGCCATGTTGCCATGCAGATCCCAAGCCTGCCTTCCGTCATCCAGCCGGCCCTCGCCGCTCTTCACATAGAAGACGAATGCGTCGGGAACCTTCACCAGTTGAGTCGTCTCGCCGGCGAGCAGCGTGGCGGTCGAAAGCTCCTTGCGGTATTCCAGAACGGCTGCCGGGGGGCCCGGCTCGTAAGGGTTGCCCGCCGTCAATATGGCGTGCGTGATGAACCCGCCGTGCGAGAGATGAGGAGGCGAATTCAGCGGATTACCAAGAAAGCGGTCGATCAGCACGCCGCTCTGTTCGTTGTTCCGAACGTTTACAGACTGTGGTGGACGGGCAGCCTGCGCTCCGGCGGCCGGCGCTGCGCCGGGCTGGGCTCCAAGGCCAGGTTGCGCCTGTGGGCCTGGACCCTGCTGGGCGAAAGCCGGCAGGGCGACAATTACTGCACAGAAAAGTAGCAATCTTCTCATGGCTGAGCCTCAAATCTGAACACGCGTTATCTGATTCGCATGTCAAGAATAGCGAAGTCCCGTCCGCAGTGCCATCAATTCATCGCCCCACTCCACTTAAATGCGGACGCGATTTCCGGCCGGGCTTCGGCACATCGCCACCGCTGAGGAGCCCGCACCTTCGGGCGGCGGCGCGGATTCCAAGACATCTGCCCTCATTGGATGCCTAAATTTCGCTGACGCGCTTTGGACCGGGGTTGCCCGCAATTGGCGTAGAGCCGATCGCTTCGATGACGAGTCCAAGCGGGCTTGAGTTAGGATTTTGGGACCACTCGGGACCAAATCGCTGCTAAGGCGGGCAAATACTGTGGGATGAATAGGCGAGATCTCCTGAGTCGTGCTTCACACGCGGGAGGTCGCAGGTTCGAGTCCTGCCGCGCCCGCCATCTCTGGAGAATCGAGAGGCGACAACCCAATTCCATCCCTAACGGCCATCCGAGCGATCTCTCGGGGTTCTACCGAACGGAATACTCATCCAGGTGTACCTGCGGCGCCGTGCGTGCGCCTAGATCTACGCTGGCGCTCCACGCAACCAGCAGCCGGTCGCCCAGCCGCGCCAGAGTGGGGTGTACCCCCGTGGCGCCTGCGCTGCCTACCAGCAACTCCCCCAACTCCTCAAACCGGCGGCTGAACAGCATTAGGTAAGGCGCGTATGGCCTTTGTTCCTGCATCGCGGAGGCGCCGCGCGCCCGGCCGTAGTGTCCCACCAATATCCAATCTCCCCAAGCCAGGTTGCCTACGGGGAAGTGCCGCTCCAGTTCCGTTGAGTAAAACACCCGCGGGGGCGCCGGCAGCAGGTCGCTCGACAACTCCGTCACCGTCAGGGCCGACGTCAGCTGCGGGCCGGTCGCGGACAACATCAGCAGCGACTCGCCCAGTTCCAGCATGCTGTTGCCAATATTGTCCGGCACTGCCGCTTCCGTGGTCTCGATCACGGTCGTCGTCAGCACGTTCCCGTTCAGGTCCACGCGCCGCAGCTTCATCACGCCGCTGAGCGTGCCGGTCGCCACCAGCAGATGATCGCGGCGCCAGAGCAGGCAGAAGTCCGGAAAGTTCTCCACCTTGTTATCGGCCACGTGAGCGACAATCGGCCGTCGCAGAATCTCCTGCCCGTCCAGCGTGAAACGCGCCAGCATCAGCGATTGCTCACTGGCATAAGGCTCCGCCGGTCCGCCGCCCACCGGCGGCTTCTCTCGCCAGATGAGCGTCTGGTAGACCACCACCAGTTCGCCATTGACGATTGCGGCGCGTTGGTCCGCCGGCTCGCCGAACTCCTCCGTCGTGCGGGAGACAACAAACGGTTGGCCCACCGGCTGCCAGTCCGCCGTAAATCGGTAGGCTGTGTGCTTCACCTGTCCCGTGCTGAACGCCGCGCCCTCTGGCGCCACCACTACCACGATGATCTCGCCGCCCGGCGTGACCAGCAGCTCCGGGCGGTGCGTCCCCACGGCGAGTGTCCGGCTCGCAACGCGTTCCAGCACGGGCGCCGCAACGCTGGCCGCAGCGCGCACGCGTAGCAGGGCCGTGTTGCTCGCCGCGCCGCCGATAATTACCACCACGCCCTGATCGCCATCCGCCACCGCCGGCACGCGCAGATTGATCTGCGCCAGCCCAGCCGTCTGCGGCGCCAGCCCCGCGTAGAGCACTTCCGCCTTAACGCCGCCCACGGTCACCTCCACGCTCTGCTCGATGAGCGATGGCGGGCGCACCGGCGCCGCTGCCCCCGTTGCCACTGCCGGCGACACCGCGCCTTGGCCGGTCAGGTAGATGGAAACAACCTCGCCCGGCGCCGCCGCGTTCAGCGCCGCGTAGTCGCCCTGAACCGCGAAGATGCCCGGCGCGGATTTCGTCACCGTTGTTACCGCCCTCGCCGTGCCCACTTCCACGCCTGCCGCTCCCGGCTCCGTTTCGAATGGCAGTTGCAGGTTGAGCTGCGTCGGGCTCACATAGTACAGCGGCGCGGCCCTGCCGTTCACCAGCGCCTTCGCGCCGCCAAGTTCGAGCGGCAACGGACTCTGCGTCGCTTGAGCCGTAGCTGCGGCCAGCCCTTGCCCATAAACTGAGACGATCGAACCGGGCGCCACGGCCTCCGCTCCGCTCGCCGCATTGCGCACCGCTAGCACCGAAGCGGGCGCGGCTCCGAGCACAATCTCGGCCCGCACCACGCGGCTGTCGTTCCCTTGCCCCGCCGTCACGTACATCCAGATGCGGCCGTCCGGCATCTCCGCCAGCGTCGGGTCGAAGAGCCCCGTGGCGCCCGGCGAGACTTGCGCCGCTTCAATCGCCGGACCGGCCAGCGGCGCATACGTACGCCCGTCCGGGCTTACGTGCAGATAGAGCCGCATCTCGCGCATCGTAACGGCCAGATACCCGCCGCGCGCCAGTTTCAGCGCCGCCGGGTCCACGTTGTTCGTCCGCGCGGAGGGCTGTGGCTCAGCCAGATCCCCGAACGGATTGGCGAACTCGCTCTGAAAGGTCACTCCGCCATCGGCTGAGATCGCCGTGCGGCTATTTTGCGGCGTCTGGCTAAGGCCCACATAGGTCATGCGCCACTTGCCGTCATGCGCCGGCGTCAAGTCCGGCACCCCCACAAAGGGTTCCGCCGCATACAATGGCTCCAGCGGATCGCGCAGGAAGCGCCCGCCGCTTTCTACCAGCCGGAACACCGCCGATCGTTTCTCGCCCGTCCCGGCCAGCCCCAGCACAAACAGTGCGCGCCGGCCGTCGCCTAGCTCGCGCGGCACAACTTCGCCGGCAGTGTAGCCCGTCCCGGCCAGCGCTTCCGCCAGCCCGGGCAGCGTCTCGCTCACCTCGGCGTTCGAACCATCTGCCGACCGGTACAACCGCGCCCCGCGCAGCCCCACCACCAGCCAGACCTCGCCCTTTACGCGGCCCACATTGGGGATGCTGGCGCCGGCGATCTGAAACTGCGGATCGGGACGCAGTTCCCATGCTGTCGCGGGCGTGGGCGCGCCGCGCCGGGCGTCCTGACTGCGCCTGAACGCCTCCAGCGCCGCATCGATGTGCGCTGGCGTCTGGTGAAATCCGCCGTGTCCCGCCGCGGCATCCTCAATGAACAGGTCGGCAACTCCGCCGAACTGCGCCACCCAGCTTGATGTGCGCCGCATAGCCGGGCAGCCGTCCCGCTCCGGGTTCGGATCGAGTCCGCCACAGAACATCATCCAGTACGAGCCGGCAAATACGTTATAGCCCCACGCGCCGTTGCTGATGGCCACGTTCGGCGGGAAGTCGGTGGACGCCCCGCCGGCATTGGCCAGGAACATGCCGTAGAAGCGGTCCCCGGAACTTCGGTCCAGCGCCGCCACGCCGTAGACGTTCGCCCCGCCGCGGCTGAAACCGTGCAACAGCGCCGTGCCCTCTTTTGCGCCCGCTCCGCGAAGGACAGCCCGCAATTCCCTGTGCGCTTCATCCGGTGCATAGTAGGCCTGCGCGTCCGCGCCTCCAAGCCACCATTGCAGCGCTACGATGCCGTAGCCGGCCTTCGCCGCGGCCGCATGCCAAAGGTAGAATTCGTCGAACGCCCAACTCTCGCTGCCGTGCAGACTGACCACCAGCGGCGTGGCGCCGGAAAGCGCGCCGTCCGGCAGCCAATAGAGGGAAAAACTCTTCCCGTCCGTCGTCGCCTGAATGCGCACGCCGTGGTCGAGCGCAAACTGATACCGTGCCGGGTTGGCCGCACGCGCTTGGTTCAGCAGCGCCTGTGCCGCCGGCGGCAGATCCGCGGCGAACGCCGGGATTGCCAGCAGCATCCAACTCAGCCAGCGCGCCATATCACTCCGAGTGTAGCCCGAGCCAGCAGCCGCAGACGCCAACAGCGTGGGGTTCCCAGGCAGCTTTACGTGCCGCCACCCCTGTCATGCCCCTTCCTCCGTGAAATGGGGCAACCGGTTGGCGGTTATGGACAAGAACTTCCCGTTCGGCCCGGCCCTCATCCGGCGGCATCCAGCTTTCAGCGGCCGAACACCGGCCCGGCTCGGGAACGTTCCAGCCGCTTACTCTAGCGCCACAAAATCCAGGCAGACCGGCATCCCCACCTTCACCGTCTCTCCCGTCGGCTTCAGCCCGCCAGTGGCTTGGTCAATGCGGAACACCACGATGTTGTCGGTGTTCTGGTTGGAGACGATCAGGAAAGCGCCCGTCGGGTCTATCGCGAAGTGCCGCGGCGCGGTCCCCTGCGTGGGCACGTGTCCCGCTGCGGTGATCTTCCCGTTCCCGTCGATGGTGAAGATGGCGATGCTGTCGTGGTTCAGGTTCGAAGCGTACAGGAACTTGCCGTTGGGATGCACCGCGATTTCCCCGCCGTTCGGCGTTCCGGTGAAGTCCGGCGGCAGCGCCGGGTGGGCCTGAAACTGCGTCAGGGTCCCCTTCCCGGCGTCGAAGGTGTAGGCGGTGATCGAAGACGTGTACTCGTTCATCGCATAGACGAACTTGTTGTTGGGGTGAAACGCGAGGTGCCGCGGACCGGAACCGGGGGCAACCTTCACGGAATCAGGTTCGTTGGCGGAAATCGTACCCTTGGCCGCGTCGAAGCGGTAGCTCATAATCTTGTCCAGGCCAAGGTCCGGCACAAACAGAAATCTGTTGTCAGTGGAAATGTATACCCCGTGCGGATGGGGGGCGTCCTGCCGCCTGGGAAGCACGCTCGAACCCACGTGCTGCACCAGCGAATTGGCTTCCCCAAGCGTGCCATCCTCGCGAACCGGAAAAACCACAGTGGTTCCCCCGCGGTAGTTCGCGTCAAAGAGCCACTTGCGCGTCTGGTCCAGCGCCAGGTGGACGGGGTACTCGCCTTTCGAGGGAACCTTATTGAGCAGCTTCAGCATCCCCGTCGAAAGGTCGATCTCGTACGACCGCAATTCGGCGCCGAACTCGCTCACTGCATAAAGGAACTTCCGGTTCGGGTGAATGATGAAGAACGAAGGGTCCGGCGTTTCGGCCGCAAGCCCCAGGCTAGTGAACTTGCCCGTGGCGGAATCGAACCGATAAGCGTAAATCCCCTGCGCTCTTTGCCGGTTCGTATACGTGCTCACGTAAGCCAGATACTGGCCGCCGGGCGCCGGAGCGGCGTCAAGCGCAACGGTCGCGGCCAGCGCCGCCAGTGCGAACAGAAGTGCTTTGCGCATCATCGCGTTTCTCTCGGTCTATTTCTCCGCATGGTACCGCGTCTCGCAGCCGGGTTGAGACGCCCCGCCGAAGCCACCGCGCCCGCAATGCGACGCGCTCGGAATTACAATGCGGGATACGCTCGACACGATTATCCACGGAGCACGCATGATCGCCAGAATGATGACTCGGTTCAGGTTCACCCGCTTCTACGCGGCGCCCGCGAAGACGATTGCGTTATGCGCCCTGCTACTCCTGTCCGCCGCTTGGGCTTTAACGGGCCAGACCGGCGCCCGCGCTCCCGTTTCGCCGGCCGCTTCAAATGACTGAGCGTTTCGGGCGTCACAAGCGGGATCGCATTTGAACCTTTGACCCTGTACTGTACGGGAGGTCTGCCCACCGTGGATTGCGTGCTGATTAGTGAAGCCCGGGAGTGGGATTCCTTCGAATACGTGCGGGATGCGGTTCAGTTGGGAGCGCCGAAGGGCGCCGTGATCGTCTCCCACGAAGCCGGCGAAGAGGCAGGAATGGACGAGTTTGCCCGGTTCCTGCGCCCGTTAGTTTCGGAAGTCCCGATCCAGTTCATTCCAACGCGCGACCAGTTCTGGACCGCGTAGACGCATCTTCGCCCCAGCGGACGGGGAATTAGGGCATTGCTGGGGATGCGGGTCTAGCCTGAGCCAAAGCGCGCCCAGACGCCTGAAAATGAAAAAGCGCGCCGGAACGGATGGCCGTCCCGGCGCGCTTAGCGTTAGTGCGAGATCAACTACCGTCCAGGAGCGCCTGCGGGAGGCGCGCCACGGCCGGCGGGAGCTGCGCCACCGGCGGGAGCTGCGCCACGCCCAGGGGCCGCCTGCGCAGGGGCCGGAGCGGCTAGAGGAGGCTTGGCGTCTGCCCGTAGCGCGTGAGGCTTCAGTTCATAAGGGGTCAATCCCAAAGACCACTTAATCGCTTCAAAGTACATGCGCTGGAGGTCGCTGGCGTCCCAATCCGTCGTCTCGTGCCCCATCGAGGTGTAGAACACGCGTCCCTTGCCGTACATCTTGGCCCAGGCAATCGGATAGTCCCCGTCCGTCCGCGTGTAGGCGGGAACACCCGTCATCTTGGATAAGTCAAGACTCAACAGTACCTGAATCTTATTACGGTCGAAATTGTTCACCTCATAAAATTGATCGGGCGTAGTCCAAGTCGCCGGAAAGTGTTTGGAGGCTGGAAAATCGGGGCTTTCGTTGATCACGGCAGCGGGTTGATTCCCAAAAGGGGAATGTCCGACGTAGTGCGCGCCCAGAATATTGTCCATTTCCGGAAAATCCGGCCACGGGGTCAATCCAATGTACACGCCCACGAAACCCTTCCCCTGGTCCCTGATGGCAGTGATCAGATCGGCCTTCCCCGCCTCGTCGAGCGGGACGTTCCTGTGACCGGCAAAGAGTATTGCGTCAACGTTGTTCAGGCTCGGGCCGCCGCTGGCCGGCGTTCCATCGGTCTTCTTCGGCGAGAAAGAGACGATATTGGAATCGGTGCGGATCTGCGTGTCGTACGTACCAGACTCGTAACCGATGCGCTCCATCACTGCGAACGCATGCGAGATATTGTCGTGCTGCGCCACGCCATTACGCGTGTCCGCCCATGCCAGCACAACCTTCTTGGTTCGAGCGGGCCCCCGGCCCGGGCCGCCGGGAGCTTGACCGGGTTGGCCGCCTGGAAAAGCGCCTCTGCCCTCAGCTGCCGCAGGGCCTCTGCCTCCAGGTTGCGCTCCACCTTGACCCTGCTGGGGCGGCGTCTGCTGGGCAACAAGCCAAGCCACGCAGAGCAGCAGTGCCATGACAATCAATCCTGTTCGTTTCATTTTTTCCATAGATCTCACCTAAATTCCTCCACTACGGACTGCAAAAGAGAATGGTCTAGTCGCCGTTTCGGCCGACTTCCTTTACTCCGGACCCGCCTGCTTTAAGCGTCCACCACAATCTGCGTCGAAATTGCCTTCAGCCACGGTGCAGGCCCACCTCCTTCCTCCCGGTGAGCGCCATTGCGGAATGACGCATAGGCGCCTAAGTATGGTCCAAACTCCCAAAACGAATAGTAGCTAAGATTGGCGATGATTTCCCGACTTTGAGCGCAGCAACAAAACCCTTGGCGTACATCGTCGAGTGTCATAGCCGTCTGTCCTAATTGGGCTGCGCAAAAAGTACCACCTCAGCGGTTCCGATTCAAGGGGAATCGGGTACTCGGGGAAACGGGGGATAGAGAGGGTAGACCAGAACGAATGCATTCCGGTCCGCCCTCACTGTCAATTCAACAACTGCCGTCCGGGAGCACCGTCCGGAGGTACAAATCCGGCTTCAGCCCCGGTTACTTGCCGGCCGCAGCAGCAGGCAAAGGCCTCGGGGTAGTGTCCATTTGCGTCAAACCCGTTGCCCATTTGATTGCTTCCAGGCACAGGGTCTTGATATCCGGTCGGTCCCACGCCTCGCTCGCATGGCCCGGTGCCGAGACGAAAACGCGGCCCTTGCCGAACTGCCTGATCCATACCTGGGGAAAGTCCCCATCGGTGCGGTTCACGCCTGCGTGCTTCAAATCAACCGAAGTTGGGTCCAGGCGCGCCAGCACGCGGCTGTTCTCGCGGGAAAAACCCTTAACCTGATACATCTCGTCAGTAAGCTCGAATGTGGGCGGAAAGCCCTTCATCGCCGCGTTGCCCGGATCCTCGTTAATGACGGTCGCCTTAACCGATCCCCACGGATGTCCGTCATAGACGGAGCCCAGCATTTCGGCGAAGGGCGGGTACGACAAGAGGGCGGTATCGGCGGCATGCACAGCAATGAAGCCTTTGCCGTCGTCCTTTACGAAAGAAATCAAATCGGCCTTCTGGTCATCTGTGATCGGGACCTCCCGCAAGCCGCAAAAGAAGATCGCATCGAAATAATCCAGGTTCTTATTGTTCCGCCAGTCGGTACCGTCCGCGTTGACGACGATCGGCTTCTTGGTAATGAGCATTGAGTCGGTTCGCAGGTAGGCGTCGAACAGCCCGGTGTCCACACCCATCTGTTGGAGCACGGCCATGATGCGGTTCGTCGAATCGTGATACGCCCCACCGCCTCGGGTGTCGCACCACACAAGAAGCTGCTTCTTAGTAGGCCTCTGCGGCGCCGCGCGCCCGCCTGCTCCACCGGGAGCACCAGGCCCCCCGGGCGCCCCCGGCCCCCCCGGCCCTCTGCCCCCGGTGGGCGGCGCTTGGGAAAAGACGAGACTGGGTAACACGACGACCGCAGCTAGTAGACGGAATAATTTCATATTCACCTCGCTAAACTCTTGCTAGTTCCGATACGGTAGTCGGATAACGCCGATAAGATGGAATTGGGGTTACCATGAATACCTCCAGAGCTCAATAAGCAGCACGGCTCGGAACGTTTGCCACGACATGGTAATCGTTCACCCTAAGCATACAGCAAGGATATCGGGGACCAAGAACGTAACCGTATCGATACCGTTTCAGTCACATTCATGCCGGGATTCTCATAGTGCCACTCATACTGGAGAAAACCGGTCCTGAACGCGCTAAGCGTGCCCTGTGGACGAACAATCAATAAGTTACGAGGCCGATTCAACCTCCGAACGGCTTTGTTTCTTCATTGCCGCGCCTCCTTGAAACCGGTTGGCCACCTCCCATTTCAAGGGTGCGCATGGAGCTTCCCGCCAGCACGTTGCCGCTAGGACTGCCAGCACGCGAGAGGCGACGCGCCGAGCGCAGATAAAGCGCCCGGCGCAGGCTTCCCCCGGAATCAGACCGTCTCGGCGATCCAAGCGCGCTTGCGGTCTACTTTTGCGACCGCATCTTTGGTGATGTTGACATTCTGGTTGATCTGAAAATCGTACATCCCCACGACGATGAAGTCGGCGCCGTTGTCAAACGCGTACTTGAAGCCGTCGCTGGGTGAGATGGCGCCGGCAGCGAGAACCTTGTAGGCGAGAAACGGCTTTTTTAGCTTGGCGAAGAATTCGGCGGTGGCCTTGGGAGTGGTTTCCCAGATGTTGTCGTGGGTGGCGCCACCGAATTCCGGCTGAGCCACGTCCGTTTCGGTGGGTTTCCACGCCGGATCCGGCGGGATGGGTGGCGGAGCGCTCCAGTATTTGGCGCTATTGAAGGTCTTTACGTAGAAATCGGTGGGGAACCCCTGCTTCTCGGCCCAAATGAGCGAGTTGAGCTCATGCGCAGCCAGGCCCACGGGGATCTTGTACTTCTTCATGTTCTCCAGGGATTTAAGGATGACGTCGGCGCCGCCTTTGGCCTTCCGGAATTTGTCGCTCTCCAGGCCGCGGACGTAGCCCCCAATCGGGTTCAGTTCCATGGCGGCTTCGATATCCTTGGATTGATCCTGCTCGTTGACCACCACCTGGGCGAGCCACTGCATCTTGCCGCCGCTTGCCTTGTGCTTCTTGGCGAGGTCCAACATGTGGGCCTCCACGCGCAGGAAGGAAGTATTGATGCCGGCTGCTTCGGACTTCCGCCAGGTTTCGAGGATCTTATCGTCGGTGAAGTAGGCCTGGAGAAGTTGAGACACGTACATGAGATCGCGGGAGTGGGCTATGAAGGCGACCAAGTCATGTCCGGCGATCAAACGACTTACTTTCGCGTTGCCCAGCTTGCCCATCGGCATGGGAGCGGCCGTGAGCCTGGGCTCCTGCATGCGAGCGCGACCCGGATCGGGGGCTCCGGGGCCGGGGCCTCCGGGGCCTCGACCGGGAGCTCCCTGCTGTTGTTGATAGGCGAGCAGATTACGCTCTTCGTTGCTGTAGACTGCAGCCACGGCGCCAACGGCCGAGGCCTTCTTGAAAAACCCGCGTCGGTCGATCTTCTTCTCGGTGGACATTAAGGAACTCCTTCTTACTTCGAGGCTGGGTAGTAATTGGCGCGGACATCTTTGACTACGTCCGTGCCGATGTCAGGTTTTGAGGGCTGGTAAAGGGTTTCGATCTTCAGCTCCTGTTCCGCGTTGCCGACAGTGAGCGAGCCCTGGAACATCAAGTTGTATTTCTCATCGATGTTGACCTGGTAGCGAAAGCGATATTTCCCGGGGGCGACCCCCAGTTCGGCGAGATCGAAAGTCATGCTGCCCGAGCCGACGTTGGGCGTGGGACTCGTAACGGCTTGTACGAGCGAGCTTGGCGCCTTGCTCCAGCCGGCCTGCTTGACCCAATCGGGGCAGGCGGTGCCGAGCCTGTAACCGTTGGAAGATAGCTCGGTGCTGACATAGAGCGTGCGGACGATTTTGCCGGACTCGTCTTCCAGCCACATCGCGCTCAAATACGTGGGATCAATGGTGCCGGGCTCCAGATAACTGAACTGAACTTCCAAACTTCCGGGCTTATCGGCGGCTTCCGCCGCCACCGGGAGGACCGCCGCGAGTAGGACGGCGATGCATACGTAGAAGAATATATTGCGCACAGCTTTTGCCTTTCTGAACGCTTTCGGACCAATGGCAGGCTCGAAAGTTGGTAGAGAGTAAACGCTCTCTTGAAACGCACTTTAACACCACTCCGTATAAAAAGAACCTGCAAGCTCAACGCGGGCCGCCCAGTCACGCGGGAGCGGCCCGGCGTCTCCATGACCTGCGGGCTATGGCAGCGTCTTCAGCCAAATGTTGCGGAACTCAACTTCTGTGCGGCCGCCGCCTTCCAACTGCAATGCGATTTCGCCCTCAGGGTTGCCGAACTTCTGGTTGTCATCGATCCATACGGACATCACATGGCCATTGACGACGTACATGAGAACATTTCCGTCCGCGATGATTTCCACTTGATTCCAGTCGCCGGCCTTGAAGTAACTTGCCAGTTCGTGGGGATCCCCTATGGTGCCGATAAGCTCGGGCTTCTCTCCCTCGGGCCCACTCCGTACCACGTTGCCACGGCTAGCGGTGCCTTCCCGACGAGGCGCCAAGGGGTTCTTGTTCTCTCGAACGGTCTGACCAATTCCGCGTTGCGGGCCCATGCAACAATCGATCAAGCTGCCATTGGGGTTGCTGGTGAAATCGCCCTGATATCCTCTGTTCTCCCAGGCGGTAAGATTAGGCCTTACGGCGGGTCCGGGTATACCAGCTTCAGAGAAATGCTTCTGAAGCTGGGCCGCATACTCTGCGTCCGGAATGGCGCCCAGTCGAATCGCACGGAACTGAATACCCGAGTTTGTTGTTTGGGTTCCCAGTTTTATTTCCGTCCGGAACTCGAAATTCTTCGGCATCTTCCGAAGCAGCCAGGCGGTACCCGTATCGGAGGGGCTGACCCACCATATTGATGGGTGTTCAACCGTGGACTCCCCCACGATCACACCGTTTTCGACGCGCCACACGCTCTTGGGTCCATCCCACCCGTCGAGGGTGCGGCCATCGAATAATTGTTGCCAGCCTTCATGGTTATTGAAATCCCACGTGAGTTGCGGCCGCTGTTGAGCCTGTTGTTGACCCGGGGCGCCGCCCGGGACGCCGCCCGGGACACCGCCACGGCCCTGGGGAGCCCCAGGCTGTTGACCGTACACCACGGCCGCGAATGCCAGCAGATATATCGGTAGTAATCTC
Source organism: uncultured Acidobacteriia bacterium (assembly GCA_903925975.1). GTDB lineage: Bacteria > Acidobacteriota > Terriglobia > Bryobacterales > Bryobacteraceae > BOG-224. Next base: position 13,289 of record CAIYHG010000157.1, read on the forward strand.
ATACGTTTACTCTCCATCTAGAGCGATTGCGGTTCGCCCGCGTGGAAGGTCCAGACCTTCCGCAGGGCGCCGAGGTATTGCGTGCCGACTTGAGATAGCGAAGAATATTTCGTGCCTCCCATATCCTCGCGATAGCTTGGCCAATCGGTCTGGACCCGAAGTGCAAGCGGCGCCACTGTTCACCTTGAGACTCTTCGGAGTAATGTTAATTAGCATTATCGATCGCCGCCCTGGCAGCGCCAAGCAGCCCGTACAAAGTCAATCGAGTTCGCAACAGGTGATCTCCTGCAGTGACCCTTTCAGCCCGAACGGGCATCCGATGCGGCTACCCATCCCCCTGCGATTCCAAAAGGCCCACTGCAAATCCGGCGGGGGGCGGCCAGCGGTGCTGGCCTGACCCCCGCGCCCTTCCAGCCGCCTAGACGAGCGTGTAACGGAGCGCCCGTCCGGGGGTGAGCGGCTCTAGAAAGTCCACTTCACCGCGAACTGCATGATCCTCGGGTCGGTCGCCGTTTGGATCTTGCCGAAGTTCGCGTTGTTCAATGCGGTGACCGGAGCGTTTGCGTTCATGCGGTTCGGTACGTTGAACGCCTCCGCGCGGAAGTCGAGTTTCTGGCTTTCGGTCAGCCGGAACGTCCGGGAAAGCGACGTATCGAGTTGGAAGCTGCCCGGACTCTTGATCGTGTTGACGCCGAGGCTCCCATAGGTGCCCGTATCGGCCACCTGGAACGCGCTCTTCACGAGGTAGTGGTCCACGGTGGGATTGGGGTCGTACGGGCTCGCCGCGATTTGGTGCGGCCGCTGGTTACCGATGCCGCTCAGGGCAACGTCCGTTCCGGTCGTGACGGACGCGAACGCCCCTGTTTGAGGCCGCGCCAGAACGGATAGCTGCCAGCCTCCCGCAAGCCGCGAGAGCCATGGGTTGCCGGTGATCTTCGGCACGCTGATCACGGACGACAGGTTGATCACATGCCGCCGGTCCGACGTTCCGCAACTGCCGTACTCCGCATTGCGATCGTTGGGCTGTACGCGGCTGGGGCCGGCGAGTTCCGTGGTTATGCCGTCGCTGAGGCAATGCGACCACGTCCAGTTCGCCAGCACACTGAAGAAGCCGGTCAAACGGCGCTGCGCCGACAACAGCATGGCGTTGTAACTCGTCCTGCCCCCGTCGTCCAGAGTAGCTATGGTCCCAAAGTATTGGCCGTTGACCGGGTCGGCGCGGTAGAGAACGCGGCGCGTGTTGATATTGGAGGCCGTGGCGCCGGGCGCGTAGACGCCCGGGTTGCCCTCATAAGCCGTCCACTGGTGCACGCCGCGGTTGCCCAGGTAACTGGCCGTGAACAGCCAGGTGCTGACCTGCCGCTGGATGCTGAGGTTCCATTGGTGCAGAACCGGGGCATGCGTGTGCAGGTTGGAGTAATTGATAAATATGCCGGAGAGCGGGAACGTCTGATTCTTGCCGCCCGACAGAATCGAGGGGAACGGGTTGCCGCCTGGATAATTGGCCCAGGGGTTCGAGAGCCCGTACGGCGTCAGCAGGTTAATCGAGTTCACCGAGGCGCCCCATGGGGGAGCGTTCGAGGTACGCACATTGAAGAAGAAGTGCGGCAAGTCGTAGAACATGCCGTAGGAAGCGCGAACGGAAGTCTTCCCATCGCCCGCGGGGTCCCACACCAAGCCGAGGCGCGGCGCGAAGTCCTTATTGCTCCCGAACGTGAAAGCGGTGCCGGGGTAGCCGGCATCACCGGGGTACATCAAGCCGGCCGGCGCATTCGTATATATTGTGCTCTTCTTCCCTGCCAGAAACGAGGCCTGATCGAAGTGGCTCACCCACCCGAATTTGTGCCGCATCGGCATGAACGGTTCCCACCGAATGCCCGCATTGACCGTGAACCGGGAACTCAGGCGCCAGGAATCCTGGAAGTAGATTCCGAGGTACCTGCCGCGCTCGTTGTCGCGTTGCGCGTTGCCCTGCTGATCGCCGGATATTGCGCCGACCATAAAGTCCGCAATCGCCGATCCGCTCATCTGTCCGCTGAACGAGTAACTCCCGTTCGAGAACTGCTGGTTACTTTCGTTTTGGCCGGGTTGGATGTAGTTCACGCCAAAGGCGAACTGATGGCTGCCGCGAACGACATCGATATCTTCTGCCACCTGATACGTCGTGGTGTTGTATTGGCCGGGGTTCGTTGTCCCCCCCCCCGTGCCGAACGCGCCTGTAACCGTCAGGTTCGTGTATTTCGGCCAGGCGCTATAAACTTTCGCGCCGAGATCGGTCGGCGAGAAGTACTCCGGCACAACTCTCTTGTTGTACGCGCGGTTCACCGTAAGATGGAGCGAACTGACGATGGCGCCGCCAATCATATAGGTGTCGCCCAACACGAAGGACTGCACGCGGTTGGTGTAGCCCGCCTTGGTCAAAGTCAGCGCGTTCTTGCCATCATAAAACGCCGGGTTTGAGTACTGCGCCGGAAGATAACGGCCGAAAATCGAATGCCCCGCGCTAATCTGATAATCGATCTTCACCACAGCGTCGGTCTGGTTGCTGTTGTTCGGGGTACCGACCGCAATCTTTCCGCAGGGGTCGCTCGATACAGGAATATACTTGAGAAGATTGACCGAAACGGGATCGAACAGCTTGGGATCGATCTGGTTGTTCACGTAGGGCCCCTTTAGAGCCAGCGCTTTTCCCGAATTGCAGGCTGCCGAGGTAAACGCGGTGAAATCGCCGGCGAGCATCGCGGCAGTCGGGACGAAAACGGTGGCGGAAGTCGGCACTTGCCGGTTCAGCGTACGCTGGACGCCGCCAAAGAAGAACATCTTGTTCTTCATGATCGGGCCGCCGATTACTCCGCCGAACTGGTTGCGCTTCAGGCTATCCCGGACCGGCTGGAAGAAATTGCGGGCGTTGAAGTCGTAGTTGCGCACGAACTCGAATGCGTCGCCGTGGAACGAGTTGGAACCCGACTTGGTAACGACGTTGACAGCGCCGGCCGAGTGATGGCCGTAGCGAGCCGGCGTGGCGCTGGTCTCTACCTTGAATTCCTGCAGTGCGTCCGGGAACGGCAGCGGGAAGTTCAAGTTGTTCAGGGGATCGTTGTGCGTCCCGCCATCGAGCATATACGTCGAGCCGTTCGCCTGACCGCCGGCGATGGAAATCGTCGTGGTCGGAAAATTCTTGTTTGTATTCAGGTCAGCGGCGGGAGCCGGAGTGGCGCCGCCCGAAAGATAGATCAACTCCGTCGCCTGTCTGCCGTTCAGGGGCAGTTCCAAGACTCGCTGGTTGTCGATCACCTGGCCGACGGAATTGCTGTGCGTCTCGACCATGGCGGCCGATGCCTGCACTTCCACCTGCTCGGTCACCGTGCCGATATTCAGCGTCACATTGTAGACTGGGTTCGCGTTGACTTCCAGCGTGATGCCGGACGCCGTGTATGCGGAAAACCCGGTCTTACCAACCTGAAGTTGATAGTGCCCCACTGGCAGGTTGGGTAGAACGTAGCGGCCCTCGACGTCGGTTGTGACAGTACGTTCAAGGCTCGTCTCGGTTTGCGTCGCGCGGACGTCGGCCCCCGAAACGGCCAGTCCCGAGGCGTCCTGGACGGAGCCGGAAATCTGCGCGGTTGACTGCGCCCATACGCCTGCTACAACGAGCAGGAATGCAGCGATAACGCGAACAACGTATCTCATCTCTCTTTAAACACCCTTTCCCTGTAAACGGCGCCGTTCCCCCGTGTCACGGCCGAGACTGCGCCGATCCTTTGGCCACTGGCGGTAGAGCCAAGGCATTTCGATCCTTAAGTCCGGATCACTGGCATGCGCGGGACTACCTCCATGGAACTGCCTGACCCTGAGACAGGATTCTACGGCAGGAAAGACTTTTAAACAATTGAAATTACTTAATAGGAGTTATATGAGTTCGTAAATAATTGAATCCCACCTGGGATGAGCGCGGCCGGGGAGGACCCACAGCCTATAGGGGTTTCGGGTCTTTTGGATCGCTACGCCCTTTGCCGGGAAGCGATGCGGGGTTTTCCTGTGCATGTTCCCGAAATCCACCACGGAGGCTTGCGGCTAATGAAACCGCCGATTCGCCGAACCGGTCCCGGAGTTTGTCGGCAGTGGCCAGCGTCCGGGCCCATTTCTCGTGCCGCTCTTCGCCCACAAGGTTCAGTTGGCCGCCCTCGGTCCAACCCGAAGCGTGCACCCCCAGCAGCCGCACCTTCGCACCCGGCTTCCAATTCCTCCGGAACAGTTCCCGGATGGCCTCGTAGATCTCCGTATCGATCTCGGTCCCGCGTTCGTTCGAATGAGCGCGCGTGATCGTCGAGAAATCCGAGTAGCGCAATTTGAGCTGCAAAGTCCGTGCCGTCAGTCCGTGTTCCCGAAGCCTCCGGCCCACCATTTCGCAAAGGCGCGAGAGGGTGGATTCGATCCGCGCCGTGTCCGCCGTATCCTCGGAAAACGTGTGCTCGTGGCTGATCGACTTAGGCCCCTCGTCCTCGCCGATCTCCGATTCGAACCACGCCCCTGCGTCCAATCCCTGCGACTTGCCGGCCAGCGCCAGGCCCCATTTCCCAAAGCGCTGCTCCAGAAACGCCGGTTCCAGGCGAGCCAGGTCGCCCACTTTGCGAATTCCCAGCGCGTTCAAGTTCTTCTCGGTCACTTTGCCCACGCCGGGGATCTTGCGGATATCGAGCGGCGCCAGGAACTCGGCTTCGCGGCCCGGCAGCACCCACAGGATGCCGTTCGGCTTGGCTTGGTCCGAACCGATCTTGGCCACCATGCGCGCAGCCGCGATCCCGGTGGAACAGTTCAAGCCGGTGGCCTCTTTCATGCGCGCATGCAACCGGTGCGCCGCTTTGAGCGGAGGCCCGTGCAGCCGCTCGGTGCCGGTCATATCCAGATAGGCCTCATCGATAGAGGCCATTTCCACCAGCGGCGAAAACTCTCGCAAGACCTCGAACACTTTTTCGGAAGCTTCACGATACCGCTCCGGATGCCCGTCCAGAAAGATCGCCTGCGGACACATCTTATAAGCCGTGCGCAGCGGCATCGCCGAGTGCACGCCGAATTTCCGCGCCGCATAGGAAGCCGCCGAAACCACCCCGCGCTCGTCGGGCCGCCCGCCCACCACTACCGGCTTCCCCTTCAGCGACGGGTCATACAACTCTTCCACCGACACGAAAAACGCGTCCATATCGACATGGAAATAAGTGCGCACTCGTCGCCCATTTTAAGCCGCCGCGCGCACCCCAGTGGGGCGGGCGCCCTCGCCCGCGCCGGACTCCCTGGTCCGGCCAACCCCCCAAGCGGAATCAATGCCCCGAGGCAACGCCGGCCAGGACCGCAAAGGATCTCAGCCGCTCCTCAGTGAACCGCAAGGCAAGGGCGCTCGCGATGCCAGACGCAGAGCTTACGCGCTGGGCCCCGTCTCAGTGAAAGCGCGCCGCTTGTCGTAAGAACGCCGCGGAGCGCGAATTCTCCGCCTCCTCCGCGCTCTCAGGTTTTGACTTTGAACGCTAAAGTCTTCTCCGCGTCATTCTCCGCGTCGGGGTACCCGCCGCTTTTGCGGGTCATCTCCGCGTCCAAGGAAGCCCAGAGCAGCGCCAACACCCGGGCGCAAGCGGCGTCTATTAAGATCCCACCGAACGAGCTACGCCAGCCCAGAGCGCTCCAGCAGCGCGCGCGGGTCCGGGTCGCGCCCCATGAAGCCGCGGAATAGTTCGGCGGGATCTTCACTGTCGCCCCGCGCCAGAATGGTGGCGCGGAACTCACTGCCAATCTCGCGGCTGAAGATGCCCGCTTCGCGAAAGCGCGTGAACGCGTCGGCGTCCAGCACCTCGGCCCACTTATATGAGTAATACCCGGCGCCGTATCCCACGGGGTCGGCGAACAGGTGCGTGAACCCCGCGATCATGGCGTGCTTGGCGGGCAGCCGGCCCGGAGTGAAACCCTGCAGTATCCCGCGGGTGTAATCGATCGGGTCGCCGTCCTTCGCCGGATCGTAGGCCGTATGCAGCAGCAGATCGACGAAGCCGAACCCGAGCTGGCGCATCTGGGCGTTAGCCGCGCGGAACGTGCGCGCGCGCTTTAGCTTCTGAAACAAGTCTTCGGGAATCCGCTCTCCGGTTTCCCAGTGCCGCGCGAAGAGGTCTAGCGCCTCCCGCTCCCAGCACCAGTTCTCCATGATCTGCGACGGCAGTTCCACGAAATCCCAAGCCACGTTCGTGCCCGCCTGCCCGCGTATCTCCACGCGGCTCAAGAGGTGGTGCAGCAGATGGCCGAACTCGTGGAATATGGTTTCCACGTCGCGGTGCGTCAGCAGCGCCGGCTTGTCGCCTATCGGCGGCGTAAGATTGCCGCAGATGTATCCCAGGTGCGGGCGGAAGCGTTCCGGTTCGGGGCCGCCGGTAATGAGAGCGCCCATCCACGCGCCGCCCCGCTTGTTGTCGCGCGGGTACCAATCGGCGTAGAACCCGCCGATGAACTCGCCGTTCTCATCGTGGACGTTGTAGTAGCGCACCTCGGCGTCCCAAGCCGGCGCGCCCGCTTCTTCGGTAACCCTGATGCCGTAGAGCCGGCCCGCCAGCTCGAAGAGGCCGGACACCACGCTCTGCATTGGGAAATACGGCCGCAGCGCTTCCTCGTCGAAATCGTAGCGCGCCGCGCGCTGCTTTTCGGAGTAGTAGGCGATATCCCAGGCTTCAAGGTCAGGCGCGTGCGCGCATTCAAGCGATCGCCGGAACTCGTTCAGTTCGCCGTTTTCACGCTGGAATTGGGGCGCGGTGCGGATCTTGAGGTCTTCGAGGAACGCGAGTGCGTGGCGGCCGTCGTGAGCCATGCGGTCTTCAAGCGCGAGATCGGCGAAATCGTGGAACCCGAGCAGCCGCGCCCTGGCCGCGCGGAGTTCCAGAATGCGGACGATCAGCGGCCGGTTATTCCAGTCCCCCTCGGCGCCGCGCACGCTGTAGGCGTCATAAAAGAGCTTCCTTACCGCGGCGTCGTCCAGGTAGGTCATCACCGCGAAATAGTCCGGGCCCTGCAGCGTGAAGCGCCAGCCTTCCTTGCCCTTGCGAGCGGCGCTTTCGCGGGCGGAGGCTACGGCGCTGGGCGGCAACCCCGCGAGGTCGGCCTCGCTCGTGACGACGTACTCGAACGCGTTGGTGGCGTCAAGCACGTTCTCGCCGAACTTCGTGGTCACCAGCGCCAGTTCGACGTCGATTTCCTCCAGCCGCTTCTTCCCGGCCGCGTCCAAGTCCGCCCCATGGCGCCGGAACGCCTCTATTGTTTTTTGAAGGTACCGCCGGCGTTCGCCCGTAAGCGCTTGCGCCTCCTCCGTGGATGCGTATAACTTGACGGCCTGCCACAACTCCGCGTTCAGCGGAATTCCCGAAAAGAACGCGCTCACCCCCGGCTGAACGGCATTGAACGCGGCGCGCAGTTCGGCGGTGGTAGCCACCGATTCCAAGTGCCGCACCACGCCCATGGCGTAATCGAGCGGCTCGGTCATTTCGTCCAGCGCCAGCATCGTGTTGGCGAAGTTGCGCTGCGCCGGCCCGGCGCCGATCGCTGCCAGCCGTTCGCGCGCTTGCTCCAGCAGGCGAGCGATGGCCGGTTGGACGTGTTCGGGAGCGATCCGGTCGAAGGAGACGCGGAACGCAACTTGCAACAGCGGATTCGAATCGGGAGTCTCGGTCATCTTCTTTAGGGGATGTTGCGGCTAGGCGAAAGTCGCAGCGGGCGCCCGTCTGACGCCCTCAGGGGGTCACTTCGGACCTGCGCCGCCCCGGCCCAGACTGTTCAGGTACGCCTCACGGACGATCGGTTCGGCGATATCGCGCAGTTGCGTCCAGTGCAGGCTGCTTCCCTGTTCGCTATCCGAACCGGCGGCGAGGTTCGACCCGCCCCAATGCTTTCCGTCCGGGTTATCTTCGGCTGCCTGGAAAGCTTCGATCAGTTTGGGCACCAGGAAAACGTCGTCGTCGTAGGGCGATCCCCGGATGACGCTATACGTATGTCGTCCGTTGGCCCTGGTGGCGATCAGGCTGATGAAATTCGTGTAGCCCCGCGCGGCCAGAACAAGGCGCGAGTTGGGGTCGCCCTTCTCGTCGGCGATCACGTAGTTGTAAGGGGAAACGTACAGCACTTCCGGCTGGGCGGTGATGGGCGCGATGCCCGCGCTCCCGTTCAGCAGATCCAGAACCCGGTCGCACACGCCCCGTATGGTGTGCTTGATCAGCGTATCGTCGCCGGGGCATTTGCCCAGCATCCGCTGCCGCAGATACGGCTCAAAAATCCACGTGAAGTGATTGCTTACGATTTCTTCCAGATCAACCGGATAAAGCCCGCCGCAGACGTCGATCTTGTTGTTGAACTGCACCACCTGCCGGAGCATCGGTGAGCCCTTGTGCTCGAGCAATTCGTGGTATTCCAATATAAAACACGCGAGGCAAACGTCCTGGTCGGCGTTCCAAACATACACCGGCACGGGGCTTGTGCGCTTGAGCCACCGCTCCATCAGCCGCCCTTGGCGCACGGCGATGTAGGCTTGCATCGCGGCGCTCATGGTGGCTTCGCGAACCACTCCGGCGTGATGATCGAAGTGGACGTAGTGGCCTCGATGACCGGGCGTGTCGTCGATTACCTCGACCCCGATCGAGTACTCGGGAGCCTCGGCCATGAACTGAGCCCAGGTTTCAAACCGCTTATCCGGGACCCTCAACTCGATATTCTTGAAGAATCGATCCATCCTGATGGACAAATGAGGCTCTGTGTCGGACCCAGATCCAGAACCGCACCCGAGCAAATTGTACCATCAGTCCGGGGCGCGTCCAGCTCCGGACCCCCCGGATTCGCGATATACTTCCTGTCTATAACCCTGCTGTCAAACTGTTTTCCCCGATGAGCGCTACCGAAACCATATCCACCATCGAAGGGGCGGGCGCCGCATTTGCGCACCAGTCGTTGCGTTTCACGCTGCTGATGCGGGAGATCGAAGACCGCATCGAACGCAAGCTCTACCGCCAGGGCAAGATCCTGGGAGGCGTCTACGTGGGCCGCGGCCAGGAGGCCATCTCCGTCGGCGCCACGCTCATGGCCGAGCCCGGAGACATGCTCTACCCCTCGCACCGCGACATGGCCGCGTTCCTGGTTCGCGGCGTCTCGCCGGGCCGCATTTTCGCTCAATATATGGGCCGCGCGGCGGGACTCACTCGCGGGCGCGACGGCAACATGCACATGGGCGATATGAACCTGCGCATCGGCGCCATCATCAGCGCCCTGGCGGCCACCGTGCCCGTGGCCGCGGGTTCCGCGCTGGCCATGAAGTATCTGGGCATGCCCAACGTCACCATCTGCTGGTTCGGCGAAGGCTCCACCAGCCTGGGGCACTGGCACGAGGGCATGAACTTCGCCTCCGTCCAGAAACTGCCCGTCGTGTGGATCTGCAACAACAATCAGTACGCGTACTCCACTCCCATGTCGGCGCAGATGGCGTGCGTCAACGTGGCCGACCGCGGCGCGGCCTACGGCATCCCGGCCGAAATCGTGGACGGCAACGATGTCTTCGCCGTGAGCGCCGCCGCCAAGCGCGCAATCGACCATGCCCGCGCGGGCAATGGCCCTTACCTGCTCGAGTGCAAGACCTTCCGCATGACGGGCCACTCCGCCCACGATAATGCCGACTACGTTCCGCCGGCGCTGTTCGACGAGTGGAGCAAGCTCGACCCCATCACGCGCCTCGAATCGCGCATGATCGCCGAGAAGTGGGCCTCCCGCGAGGAAATCGATGGCATCCATGCAGCCATCGTCAAAGAAGTGGATGAAGCCGTGCAATGGGCCGAGAACTGCCCCTTCCCGGACCCCGCCACCCTGCTCGAAGACGTCTACGAGAGCGAATAATATGGTCGCGACATACATCGAAGCAATCCGGCAGGGCCTCTGGGAAGAGATGGAACGCGACCCCAATGTCTTCCTCATCGGAGAAGACATCGGCGTCTACGGCGGCGCGTTCAAAGTCACCGCTGGATTTCACGAAAAGTTCGGGGACCGGCGCGTCGTCGATACGCCAATCTCTGAAGCCGCCATTGCGGGCGCGGCCATTGGGGCATCGCTCATGGGTCTGCGCCCCGTCGCCGAAATGCAGTTCGCCGATTTCATTACCTGCGCTTTCGACCAGATCGTGAATTTTGCCGCCAAGTGCCGCTACCGCTGGGGCGCCGCGGTCCCCATCGTCATTCGCGCTCCCTCGGGCGGCGGCGTCCATGGCGGGCCGTTTCACTCGCAGAACCCCGAGATGTGGTTCGTGCGTACGCCCGGCCTCAAAGTGGTCGCGCCGGCGACCGCCTACGACGCCAAGGGGCTAATCAAATCCGCGATTCGCGATAACGACCCGGTGCTGTTTTTCGAACACAAAGGCCTCTACCGCCGCATCAAGGAAGAGCTGCCCGCCGAGGAATACTGCGTCCCCATCGGCAAGGCGCGCGTGGCGCGCGAAGGCCGCGACCTCAGCATCATCACCTACGGCGCCATGGTGTGGACCGCGCTGAGCGCCGCCGAACAACTCGCCGCCGAGGGCATCGAAGCGGAAGTAATCGACCTGCGCACGTTGCTGCCGCTCGATCGCGAAGCCGTGTGCTCGAGCGTGAAGAAGACGTCGAAGGCGCTCCTGCTGCACGAAGACACGCGCACCGGTGGTATGGCCGGCGAACTCGCAGTCACCATCACCGAAAGCGTGTTCGATTACCTCGATGGACCGGTGGTGCGCGTCACCGCGCCCGATACCCCCGTTCCATTCAGCCAGACTCTGGAGGAGGCGTTCCTTCCGAATGCGGGGCACGTCGTCGAAAAGGCTCGCTGGCTGCATCGCTATTGAGCTTGCGCTCGCGGCCGGGTTGACGGCCGCGAACTACGAATACCGCGCGGCCGTTGCGGTTGCGGGCGGCGTGGAAGCGCTGGCCCTGGAAGATCGCCAGGGCGCGCGCGCCTTGATCGCGCAGGCCGATTTCCCGGTGTCGCTCCAACTCTCCGATCTGGTTGCGGCGCAGGCAATGAAGGCCTACGGGCTCGCGCGCGGCGCCATTCTGCTGCGCGGAACAGGTTCGGGCACGCCCCGCGCGGACGATTTTACCTCCGCGATCTCCGAGGCTTTCCGCGCGCTGGCGCCGGCCGAGATTCGCTACTCGGGCGATACTCTGTACCTCGATGCCGGACGCGGTTGCGTTGCCGTGCGAATCGCGGCGCCCTCCCCGCCGGCTTGCCCGGAGCGCGCTCGCAGGGGTTCGATAGTCCGCGCGCCCATCCGCTCCGTGTTTCAAACCGTGGACCTCACGCCGGGTCTCCGGTCGCGAACACAGACCCTGCGCCTCTATCCTGTGCAGGCGATCGCGCTGGGGAAGGGGCTTACGATTCTGGGCGTCGGCGGGAATCCGCCCGCTGGCGCATTCCGCTCGCCCGGCGTCCTTGTGGCCCCCTTCGCCAGCGACGACGAGCCATTCCCCGAAGACGCCCGCGTGCCGGAAACCGTGCGACTGGTTCTGGAGCGGGTGCGAAAGTAAGTGGGGCAGAGATCCCGGCCCGCCCTTACCTGGCTCCGTGCGTTCAGCGTCAGACGGCCCGCCGCATTTGTGCCGCTAGTGGAGTGCTTCACACGCTTTGAAGGTTATCCAGCTTCCTGCGGGCGCGGGTGACCTTTTCGAGAATGTCCCGGGCGGAGGCGGTCCAGATGAACGGCTTGGGGTTGTGATTGTGTCGGTCGATGTAGTCGCCGA
>CAIYHG010000158.1 GCA_903925975.1 uncultured Acidobacteriia bacterium
AACGCTGGTGCGTGCCGCCGCTCGGCTGAGTTCCCTCGCGCTTACGGACGGATTACGGACGCACCTTTTCTCGCGAAAAGCGTGGGCTGCGGTGCTTTTCGGGCAATAATCAGAATGAGCGCGTCGTCGGGTCCGGCCAGCTGGTGCTGTCAGGGCTCCAGACTCGCGGTGCGGAAAATGACGATCCCGAGCGAATCCAAGCGAAACACGGGGTGGGGCGAACGCTCCAACGCGGCCGGTGCGGCAGAAACGCGCGACGGCTCGCCTTCGGCGCAGGACAATGAGCACGGGATGCCGGATTCACCGCAGACGGTCGGCCTGATCGACGACGACGCGTCGTTTCTCGCCTCCGCCGGACAGTTGCTCCGGAGGGCCGGCTTCGCCGTAGAGGCCTATCCCGCCGTCATGCCGTTTCTGGCCGGCGCCAGGGGTCATCTGGACTGCCTGGTCCTCGACATGCAAATGCCCGGCATGGCAGGGCCGGACCTGCTGCGGTTCCTCGAGGAGGCGCGTTGCCAGGCAAGCATCGTCTTCGTCACCGACTACGCCGATCTGCGCGGCGCGGTCGACGCCATCAAGCGCGGCGCCTCAGACGTGATACTAAAGCCTGTATCAGCGCCGGAACTCCTCGCTTCGGTAACGCAGGCGCTTGACGAACGGCGAACCACCTCATCGGCCGCGGCCCAGGTTCTCCGGGCACGGACGAAGGTTGGGCGGCTCACCAATAGAGAATGGCAAGTCGCGCGTCTGGTGGCTGACGGTTTGCCGAACAAACAGATCGCCGTGAGATTGGGCGCCGCGGAGAAAACCGTCAAGAACCACCGCGCGGCCGTCATGCGAAAGCTCCAGGCGGAGTCGCTCGCGGATCTGATTAAGATTGTGTCCGCGGCCGTGAAGCCGTAATTCCGGCGACGCACCGATTCTTGGGGTGCGTCAAAATGGGTTTAGTCCTATGGGGCATAAGGGTACCAAACTCTATTTGTGTAGTCGGTTTCACTACTTTCTGCATATAATGGGTTTAGTTTCATTGGTTTGAGGCTGACGCCACGCAGAAATTCGGTTTGCGGCGGGCTCTTCCTTCCAGCGGTACTAGACACAAGTACCCATTGATGGCGTACGCTGAGAACCTTAAACTCTGAGAAGGTTGCAGATGGAACAGTTGGTGCCCAGGGTGTCGATGTACGCTCGCAGCGAACGGAGAAGTGACGCATGAGATGGCGGATTGCAATTTCAGCTCTGCTTTTCGCGTTTGCCTTGGCGCCTTCCCCCGCGCGGGCCAACGGCATTATTGACGGCTACGTGCCGGACATCACCGTCCCGTACGCGGGGATAGTGTGGGACTCAGCAACCTCAATCTTGACAGTCCTCCCGGCTTCTCCGGTTTCGTTTAGCTTCCGCGACTACGGGTCGATCGACAACGGCGTTATCACCCTGACCGCCAGAGTCGGCATCGACAACATCCTGGACACGTCGTTTGCAGGCAATAATTTTGAGATTACCGGCTGCCTCTCACAAAACTGCGGTACCGTGCTCGCCGGCACGATCCGGGAGTTCGCATTGGCAGGGGTTTCGATCCAGTTCCGCGCTGACGGTCTGACGGGCTCAGTTGCTGCCATGTATACACACGATGCGCTGGTGACGTTCTCCTATGCCGGTTGGCTGGGGATGGAGAAATTCACGAACATCTCGGAACTCGTAAACGATCAAAATACTAATGCGGCGTACCTCGCGGACGACTACACCTTTGGCGATCCCACTCCCGAGCCTGACAGCGTGGCGCTGATCGGCGTCGGCCTTGCGGCATTGTGTCTGGCGAAGCGCCGACTGCGCAGCTAGATTACTTCCTCAGTCGATTTTTCCCTGCAATCAAGACTGCAACACAAGTGTATCTGGGAACCGGTGCGGGTTCCAGTAAGCCGCTCCTGCGGCTAAACGAACTGTGGCAGTGCTCCTTAGGGCAAATAGTCGGCGCTGGGTACCTGTCGCCGACGCGCAGTTTAGACTGTGAAAACCGGTTTAGTCTTAGATCGTTTAGTCGTACCGTGAGGTTTGTCCAATATCTCCTCGACGGACGAAGGGTGAGGAGGTAGTGAATGGCTTTGGATTCAGTGGATTGGGGTTGTGCCGGTTTTGAAGCTATTTCCTTGCTAGTGTTTCCCTTGAACGTACTGAGAAGAAGTGCTCATTGATGGTGCGTAAACGTCACTCCTAAACCCTTGAAACTTCTAATATGCGTCGTGTTCGCGCGGTTTCGGTGCCCGCTTGCGACGTTGGCGGCAATTTTGCGGTTGGTGGGCTCGCTCTGCGAGCGGCCCACCCGGTTAGGGCAGAGAGGTGACTACGTTGAACAAGAGAATGGTGTTTCTTAAGACTACGGCGTTGGCGATCTTCTTCACGCTGCACGTACACGAACACGAAGCTTGCCGCAATCAACATCCATAAGACCGCGCAGGGCGGAGACGCGACCTTCTCCTATACTTCGACGGGCAGCGCGCCGCTTGGAAGTCCGTTTACCATCGTTACTTCGGGCGGAAGCGGCAGCCAGTCCTTTACCGTAACCCCGGGCCAGACATATACCATCACTGAGGGTACGCTGTCCGGCTGGGCCTTTACCGGCCTGAGTTGCGGGGCGGGGGGCTCGGTTAGCGGTCAAACGGCGACATTCACTAGCGTGGTGACGGGCGCCGACATCACCTGCACCTTCATGAACACCCAGGCCTCCACGCCCAGCGTTACCACCGATCTGAAGGATTCCGGCGGCCAGTCGATCACTGTGGGCGCCACGGTTCTATACGGAACGGTAGTGCACGACACGGCGTTGGTGACCTCCGCGCATCCCATTCCCGCCGGAAGCACGCTGACGTTCAACCTGTATAACAACGGTGCGTGCACCGGGGGAGTTGCCGATACCGAACAATTCACTCTGGCGTCGCCTACAACGAGTTGGGCCCTGGTGGGCACGCATACCTTCGCGACGACGTTCGGTTCGTACTGCTACCTCGCGCAGTTCGTCAGCAGCGATCCCAACATCGTCGCCAGTGGAAATGCGAGTAACGAATACTTCTCCTCTACCTATTCGAACGACTTGACGATTGCGAAGTCGGATAGTTCGGCCACCTACGTACCCGGCGGCTCGAATCTTACGTACACGCTGACCGTCACGAATCTGGGGCCGACCGTAAGCGGGCCGTTCACGGTAAGCGACGTAATCCCGACGAATATGACTTTCGTGTCCTCCGTTCCGGCGATTGGCTCCGGTTGCAGCTATGACGGCCCATCGCACACAGTCACCTGCACTGGCTCGGCGGGGCTGGCGGTGAACGGTCAAGCCCCGTTCACGATCACGGTGAGCACCACCACGAATTCGGGATGCCTGGTGAACTCGGCGACGGTTGCCTCAGCATATGATACGAGCCCGAACGCCAACAATACGGCGACCGACAAGGACGGCTGGATCGATACCAGCGTGCATCCGACCGGGCTGACCCTCACGTCTTCGGGATTCCCGTCCATTTCAGGCTCCAATCTGACCGGGCTGACCTATACGGCCTCGACGAGTACCCCTGGAGCGGGCCTATTTCACGTAGTCGCGACGCCGTCCCTGATACGGCTCAGCAGTGTCAGTTCGCTTGTGGTAACCTCCGGCTCCCTGACCGTCGACGTCCTTGTTAGCAACGCCAACGGGGCGCTGATCGGCGGGGCGTCGTCCGGGGCTGACCTGACTCTTACCGGAACGGTTACGGGTTACGGTAACGTGCTGTTGACCGGAAAGGTGGTCAAGTTCGGGTCTCGCGAACTCGGCACAATCGACCGGTTTGACCTTGCCTTTGTCGTAACCGGCGGTTCGCTGACGCAATTCATTGGTAAGGACATCGGCTTGGCGATCACCGCCGAGAGCTCGACGTTCACGGGTTCGTTCACGGGCGATTTCCGCTCGGGGGCGAAGTTCACCATCGTGCCGGTAACGCAATCCTGCCCGGTCATCTAGGCGCGGGCCGCATTTCTCCAGGAGGAGCCCCGAAGCGATTCGGGGCTCCTCCGCGGAGAGAACCTTAGCCCGCCAAGCCCTGCCTTCTTCGATCCTCTTCCGCGCGCCTGCGGGATAATACAAGTTGTTGCGATGCGGCGGCTTCTCCTGCTCCTCACTTTCGGCCCGTTTCTTCTGCCCGCCTATGCCGGGTGGGTAAAGTTTGCGTCGGGTCCGTTTGAAGTCCTGACTAACGCGAATCCCCGCGCCGCGCGCGAGACGCTGGCGGATCTGGAGCAATTCCGAAACGCCCTGGGCGGCGTGATCGGCGAACAGGACCCCGCGACGCCCGAGCCGGTTCGCATCTTTATCCCCGATAACGCCAAAGGCTGGAGCGTTTCCGGCGCGCTGGTTCGGGGACGGAATTTCCAGGCCCTGGTGATCGGCGGAAAGACGGGGATTTCTCCCGAAACCTACCGTGCGCTGGCGCGCCTGTTTTTGGAGAGCGGCGGCGGGCTGATGCCAGCCGCCTTCGAGCGGGGCCTGATCGAGTTCTTTTCTACTTTCAAAGCCGACGGCACGCACATCACGGCAGGCGCGCCGCCGCCCAAGCCCGATCTGGATTGGGCCCGCGTCCACCTGCTGATCGTGGACCCGGAGTATTACGGCAAGCTGCGCGTGCTGCTGTATAACCTGCGCAAGGGTGTGGCCGAGGACGCCGCCTATCGCAACGCGTTCGGGAAGACGCCGGCCGAAGTGGAGACCGCGGCGAAGGCGCGCCTGGCCGCCGGCAACTTCCAGACCACGGCGCTTTCGGGCCGCCCCCTCAGCCCCGCGGACTTTTCCGAGCGAGCCGTTTCCGAGGCCGACGCGCGGCTCGCCCGCGCCGACCTGCTGCAGGGGCCGGAATCCGCGGCGGAGTACCGGGCGCTGCTGCGCGAGAGCCTGAAGCTCGCCGAGGCCAACGAGGGGCTGGGTCTGCTGGCTTTGCGCGACGGCCGGAAGGATGAGGCTCGGAAGTTCTTCGCCGCCGCCATGGAGGCGGGCACGCCCAGCGCCCGCTGCTACATCGAATACGCCCGGCTCGAACCGGATGACGCCAGGGCCGAGCAGGCGCTGTTGAAGGCCGCGGGCATCAATCCTAAACTGGACGAGCCGTTTGCGCTGCTGGCCGAGCGCGATACGGACCCCCGCAAGCGGATTGCGCACTGGCAGGCCGCGGCCGAACGCAATCCGCGCAACACGGCGTACTGGAAGGCGCTGGCCGAAAGCTGCCTGGCCGCGAACGATTTCGCGGGAGCGGCGAAGGCCTGGACGTCGGGCGAGCAGGCGGCAACAGACGCCGCCGTGCGCCGGGAGATGCACGCGGGGCGGCTTGCCACCGACGAGCGGCGTCTCGATTACGAAGCCGCCGAGAAGAAGCGCAAGGCAGATGAAGAGGCCGCCGAACTCGACAAGCTGAAGGCGGAAGCGCGCGCCGAGGTGCACGAGATCGAACGGAAGTATAACGAAGGGGCCGCTCCGCAAGCCCGGCCGGATGCCGTGCCCTGGTGGGACGCGCCCAAAGCCCCCGGCACGGTTACGGGAACGCTGCGCCGCGTGGATTGCCTGGGCGCCCAGGCGCGAATCTCCGTGGAGACCGCGGAAGGGAAGACCGTCAACCTGCTTGTGACCGAACCGGACAAAGTGGCCATCAACGGCGCGGGCGAGTTCACGCTGGCGTGCGGAGCGCAGAAGCCGCGCCGCGTTGCCGTTCAGTATTTCCCGAAAGCCAATGCGCGCCTGGGTACGGCGGGCGAAGTGGCTTCAATAGAGATACAGTGACCTCCTCCCTAGGCGCCGCGCGCTTCCGCTGGTTCACGCTCGCGATATTCGTTCTGTCTTCGTCCATCAATTACCTGGATCGCCAGAGCCTGGCCACGCTGGCCCCCGTGCTGCGGGCCGAGTTCCACCTCTCGAACGCGCAATACGGCCTGATCCTGACGGCGTTCTCCGTTGCCTACGCCGCCTCGGCGCCGTTCGCCGGGCTGTTGATCGACCGCATCGGCCTGAACCGCGCCATCACCATGGCGGTGGCCGTATGGTCCTGCGCCGGCATTGCCACGGGCTTCACGCGCGGGCTGGGCGGCCTGTTGGGGTGCCGCGCGGCGCTCGGCCTTTCCGAGGCCGCGGGCATTCCGGGCGCGGCCAAAGCCATCCATCAGTACTTGCAGCCCGCGGAGCGCGCCTTGGGGAACGCCCTCAACCAGGCCGGGGTGAGCCTCGGTCTGATGCTTGCGCCGCCCCTGGCCACGTGGATTGCGGTCACCTACGGATGGCGGCAAGCGTTTGTGGTAACCGGCATCCTGGGCCTGCTGTGGATTCCGCTGTGGCTACGCACGGCCCGTGGGGGCCGTCTGGCCTGCCCAACGCAGACCGGAAGGCCGGGCCTGCCTTCCCTGGCGGAGGACGCCACGCCCCGCGCTCGCGAAACGCTGCGCGATAGGCGCCTGTGGGCCTTCGTCGCGGCCAACGCCCTCAGCATGATCGGCTATTCGCTGTGGACCAACTGGACCACGCTCTACCTGGTGGAAGAGCACCGGCTGACCCTCATAGAGGCCGCGTGGTACGCGTGGATTCCGCCGCTTGCGGCCACGCTGGGCGGCTTCGCCGGGGGCTGGCTCTCGCTTCGCTGGATCGGCCGCGGCGTGGCGGCCCCGCTGGCGCGTTTCCGAGCCTGCCTGGCGGGCGCGGCGCTTGCGCTGGTTACGCTCGCCATCCCCGCCGCTCCCTCGGCCGCCTGGGCTTCCGCGGGTATTTCGCTGAGCATCTTCGCGGTGGCCGCGTTCAGCGTTAACATGTACACTCTGCCTCTCGATGTTTTCGGAGGCGCGCGCGCGGCGTTTGCCGTATCTATTCTGGTGGCCTCCTACGGCGCGGTGCAGGCCATTGTTTCGCCCGTTTTTGGAAAAGTGATCGACGTTTACGGCTATACGCCCGTGATCGCATTCTCGGCGTTCATGCCATTTGCCGCATGCGCGGCCCTGTGGGGGTCGAAATCGGTTCGATGAAGGAACGCATCAAGCGCTGGATTTTTCGGATCATCGGCAAGGACCCCAACGCCGTGGTGGTCAGCTTCTGCACCGGGCCCGAGCCGCTCTGCCGGCGCATGGTGGATGAAATCAATCACCTTGTCCCCGACCACCGCCATTTCGCCGCCACCGTGGAGAACTGGCCGAACCTGAAGCGCGAACTCCGTCGTTATCGCATCGGGCTGGCCCCCGTGATGCTGGCCTCCGGGAAGGGCCAAGACACGCCCGCGTTCCGCCGCCTGCGCCGCGCGGCATACCTGTATGCGCCGAGCAAAATTCTGGCCTACAATTCGCGCCTGGAGCGCCGCCATCTGCGCCTGGATCTTGCGTCGTTCCTGTTCTGGCGCGGCGTGCCGCTCGACCGCATCCACCTGCGGCCGTGGTGGTGGCCGTGGCCCAAGAGCGACCATTCCGTAGTCCCGAAAGGCTATCAGGTCTTCGAGGGCAGGCCGTGCTCCCCGGCACGGCGGCGCATTGCGGTGCTCTCACCCTACTTCCCTTATCCCCTGGCGCACGGCGGAGCGGTGCGGATCTTCAACCTGTTGCGCGAGATTTCCGAGGAGTTCGATATCGAGCTGTTCGCGTTCGCCAGGGAAGGCTCGGGCGTCAGGAACGAGCTTCCGGAAATGGAGCCGGTGCTGGAGTTCTGCGCCCGCGTGGCCCTGGTGGAGAAGCCGCGCTACCGCGAGCCGCGCTGGTCCACGCTGCTGCCGCCGGAGGTTCACGAGTTCCGTTCCCCGGCCATGTCCAAAGCCATCGCCGAGCAGCGCCGCGCCTTCGGCTTCGAACTGCTTCAGGTGGAGTACACGCAACTGGCCCCGTACGGCTCCGATATTCTGGTGGAGCACGACGTGACGTTTGACCTGTTCAGCCAGATCGCGCGCCGCGAGCGAACCCTCGGCTCGTCGTGGGATTACTACCGCTGGTACCGGTTTGAGCGGGAACAAACCCGCCGCTACCGGCGCGTGGCGGCGATGTCGAAGAAAGACGTGGAACTGCTTGGCCCCGAGGTGCGCGCTTTCGCCGTGGAGAACGGCGTGGATATGGCGCGCTTCCAGCCGGAGCCCGAGCAGCCCGGCCAGCGGCTGCTCTTCATCGGCTCGTTCCAGCATTTTCCGAACGTGGCTGCGTACCGCTTCTTCGCGGAGCGCGTCTGGCCCCTGTTGCGGGATAAGTTCCCCGAAATGAGCGTCACCGTGGTCTGCGGGCCCGACCACCTTTCCTACTGGCGCGCCTTTACCGGGTCGCCCGAGCCCGAACCCGACGAGCGCGTCCGCATGCTTGGTTTCGTCTCCGACGTGCGCCCGCTCTACGTGGAAACGAACCTGGCGCTAGTGCCTACGGTTGTCTCGGCGGGCACGAACCTGAAGGCGCTTGAGGCCATGGCCATGCGGCGGGCAATCGTCTCCACGCCCTCCGGGTGCGCCGGGCTCGGGCTGGTGCACGGCCATAGCGTGTGGGAGGCGGATACCCCCGAAGCCTTCGCCGCCGGAATCGCAACGCTCATCAACCGTCCGGAGCGCCGGGGCGAGATGGCTGGCGCGGCGTACGATCACGCCGTCCGCAATTTCGATTGGCGCGCCATAGGCGAAAGGCAGCGCGCGCTCATCCGGGAACTGCTGCCCGAATCGCCCGGAAGGTCTGCTGCGGCGCACAAGCGGAAGGGCGCATCCCAAGGCTAGGCCGGGCCGTTAATTGTTATGATGATACTCACCCCGCATGATTGTGGAAACCAACACCGTACGGTTCGATTCGATTACGCTCGATAGCGGCGCGGAGCTGGCGCCGGTGGATGTGGCGTATGAAACGTACGGCCAGTTGAACGCCGCCAGAACCAACGCGATCCTGATCGAGCACGCCTTTTCGGGCGATGCCCATGCGGCCGGAGTGAGCCCGGAAACGGGGAAGCCCGGATGGTGGGATAACATGATCGGCCCGGGCAAGGCCTTCGATACGAATCGCTATTACGTGATTTGTTCCAACGTGCTCGGAGGGTGCCGCGGCACTACAGGCCCGGCATCGATCAACCCGGCCACCGGCTGCCCCTACGCCATGTCCTTTCCTGTGATCACCATCGGCGACATGGTGCGGTTGCAGCGGATGCTGGTCGATTGGATGGGCATTCCGAAGCTGCTCTCAGTGTCGGGCGGGTCGATGGGCGGCATGCAGGCGCTGGAGTGGGCCGTGGCGTGCCCGGACCGCGTGGTCTCGGCCATCCCCATCGCCACCACCGCGCGTCACAGCGCGCAGCAGATTGCCTTCAACGAAGTGGGCCGCCAGGCCATCATGGCGGACCCGGATTGGAACGGCGGCGATTATTACGGCAAACAGCCCCCGGGCCGCGGCTTGGCCGTGGCGCGCATGATCGGCCATATCACGTACATGAGCGACGATTCGATGCGCGAGAAGTTCGGCCGCCGCCTCCGCGGCAAAGAGAACTTCGGCTACGATTTCGACGTGGATTTCGAAGTCGAAAGCTACCTGCGCTATCGCGGCAGCCAGTTCGTCAACCGCTTCGACGCGAACTCGTACTTGTATATCACCAAGGCGATGGATTATTTCGACCTCACCGCCGGCCGGGGGTCGCTCGGCGCCGCTTTCGAAAAAGTGCTGGCTCGCGTGCTGGCCATCAGTTTCACCTCGGACTGGCTCTACCCCAGCTATCAATCGCAGGAACTCGTCCGGGCCCTGCGCACCCGCAACTGCGACGTGGCCTACGTCGAATTGCCCTCTAATTACGGGCACGACGCGTTTCTGGTGGACGTGGCCGAGCAGACCGACCTCGTGCGCGGCTTTCTGGCCAACACCTTCGAGAAGATCCAATGAGGGCCGCCCGTGCATAAGAAGATACCTGCCTTCGTTCGGGAACTGCTGGGGCGCCGCGACTACGCCATCATCGGCGAACTGGTGGAGCCCGGCACGAAGGTTCTCGATCTCGGCTGCGGCGACGGCGAACTCCTCAAGTGGCTGGCCGATAACAAGGGCGTGGACGCCCGCGGCGTTGAGATATCGAGCGAGAGAGTGCAGCGGGCCATTTCCCGTGGAGTCTCCGTCTACCAGGGAGACATCGACCAGGGGCTGAAGGATTACCCCGACCAGGCCTTCGATTACGTGATTCTGAGCCAGACCTTGCAGGAAACGCGGCACCCCAGGCAGGCGCTCACCGAAATGCTGCGCGTCGGCCGCCGGGTGATCGTGGCGTTCCCGAATTTCGGGCATTGGCGGATGCGCGTTTCCATGCTTCTGAGCGGGCGCGCGCCCCGCACAAAGCTCTTTCCCCACGCGTGGTACGATTCGCCCAATATCCACTTTCTGACGGTCCACGATTTCGAGGAACTCGCGGCGCTTGAGGGCCTGATCGTCGAGCGCAGATATTTCCTCGCGGGCGCCGACGAGGTGCGGGCACTGCCCAATTTGTTAGCGGAAGTCGCGGTCTTCATGGTCCGCCGGCCGTAATCCCCATCGCGGGGTGGCCGGGCCTGGCGCGGGCTCAGGCGGCGTGCGGGCCGGGCTCGGGGAATACCATCTCGGAGGACTCGATTCCCCGCGCTTCGCACCAGCGCCGGTACAGGCGGGAATAGCTCACCGTGATGCCCGCTTCCGGAGCGAAGCCCAGCAACCGCGCCGCGCTATCGATCCACTCGGGGTCTCCTTCCAACTCGATGAAGGCCCCAATGGGAGTCTCGTCGAGGCACGCCGTCCCGCCCAAAGCCTGGCGGTATTCGGTGCGGTACTTGTCGTAGCGGAAGACGGGGACAAAGCCCAAACGGCGGACGATTTCAGACATCGAGCCCGCGTCGGAAACTTCCACCTCAATCTCTTCCCTGATCTTGTACTTCGCCGGTTCGGGCCGTCCCTTGTAGGTCAGAATGGCATCGCTTCCGCTGCGGCGTATCCGCAGCGCCGCGCCGCCATCGCGCAGGCGCTTCTCGGGCGTGTCGTAAAGCGTGTTGCTTTCGAAAACGCGGAGTTTGGAAACACTGAAACCGGCTTCCGCCAGCATGGCGCACCCCGCCGCGGGGTCGGCGACGGAGAGTTTGATTTCGGTTTCGATGCCTTGATGAGCCATGGGCTTACTGCGTGGCGTCTCCGCGGTGATGGTCGCGGAAATCCTGGTCGATGCTCTGGCGCCCGGCGAAGCCTTCGTCCTGCCCGTGCCAGTATTCGATCGCCGGTTCTCCCAGTTTCCAGCAAAGATAGACCTCCGCGCCGCGGAAGGCTGTGGGAAAGTCCACCAGGCCGGTATCCAGATCTTTCAGGATGCAGCCGGTCTCTTGAATGCGCTCCACCGCTTCGCGCAGACCCGCCGTAGCGGATTCCCGCTTTGTGCGGAGCGCCCGCGCGGCGTCCAGGTCCACCACCATGCCGCCGGTGATGACGATGCGCTCGGTGGCTTGTTGAATCGCCGCTTCGGCGCTATCGAGCTCCGCCTTGAGGCTGACGACCTGGGTCAATAGCTCCGATAGAGCGGGCAGCAGCGCCTGAGCTTCCTGCAACGTGAACCGTTTGGACATGGCGTCAATCAGCGCCGCGTTGCCGCTGCGCAGTTCTATTTATCTCACATTGGGATCGGCGTCGGCGAAACGCCTCAGAAAAGGATCATCTGCTGGCTTTCGGCGGGAAAGGTGTAATCGCCAACGGCCACGGCGGCCGGCGAAAACAACTTGAAGAAAGCGGCATTGGTGTAGTTCGCGTGGACGCGTGTGTCATAGCCGGGGTCCCACCATCCCGATGGAGGCCAGCGGGTTGTATCCGTGAGGCAATCCGTCAGCCTGCAAGTTACTGCCGTTTCGGATGCGGTGACGTGGTCCGGCTTCAGCACGGTAAAAGTGACAGTGACATCCGCCGCGGGAACTCCGACTGCGGTCTGTTTGAATACCTCGGCCGCGTCCTTGATCTGCTTCTGGCAGGTGTTCGGCGTGTTGCAGCCCGATCCATGCACGGCAACGTAGGCGTTGGTTACTTTCACGGCATATTCGAGCACGTGATAGCGCCACATGCCGAGCGCCATCTGGGCGATCGAGATCCACAGGAAAATAGCGGGAATCCCCGCGAGGGTAAATTCCAGGACCGCGCTGCCGCGTTTCTTTCGCATGTCCGCCATCTCAGAGTTTCATCTGCACAACGCGCTCGATAGTCGCCTGCGATGGGAAAAGCCCGGGGATGGGAATCAATTGTTGCGTTTGATACCGGACCGTTACGGAAGCCGCGAATGTGCCATCCGCGCCGGTCACCTTCTGTGCCGTTACGATCAGCGGCAAACTCGTGCAGGTGCTCAGAGAGGAGCTGATATTGGGGCTGGACCGCAGTTCGCGCAGCGCATAGGCGCAAGCCCCGGCGCTGTCGGTGGGCGCATTTTGCTGGGACGCATAGAGCGCCGCCACACGGGCTGCGTTTTGCGTGGAGATGAGCGCGCGAGCGAAAAACCCCCAGTCGAAAACGCCAATGAACAGAAGGACAATCCACGGCATCATCAGAGCAAGCTCCATGATGCTGCTGCCACGCCGCCTTTGGTGCGCCCGTTCTCGCATCGCACTACCTAGGTATCAGGAACGCAAATTTCAGGACAAGTTGACCAAAGTGGGTACCGGGCGTCCCGTACCATAACCGGCGGCCTGTAGTATATGGGCCTTCTCACCCGGCGGACGGAGAAGAAGAGCTAGCGTCATGACTGCGTGATCTCGTTCGATTTGATGGCAACCGGTTTCTCCGGAGCGCCGGAATAGGAGGTAGCGACGTTAGTCGCTGATTTCGATCTTCGGTCCCGCGTTGCGGGAGGCTGCATCGGCCCCAGCGATTACCGCCTTCGCCAGTTCCACGAACGGAGCGCCTTCGGGGCGCAATGCCACGGGGTCCCCGGAATCGCCGCCGATGCGCACTTTGGGGTCGAGCGGCAGTTCGGCCAGAAGGGTGATGCTCATTTCCTTGGCCGTGCGGGCGCCGCCGCCGCTACTGAACACGTCTACCCGTTCGCTGCAGTGCGGGCAGGTGAGGTAGCTCATGTTTTCCACCAGGCCCAGAATGGGCGTCTTCACCTGGTCGAACATGTGTACGGCCTTGCGCGCGTCTTCGAGCGAAACGTCCGAAGGGGTCGTGACCACGATGGCGCCGGTGATGGGGGCGGTCTGAATCAGCGAAAGCTGCACGTCGCCCGTGCCTGGGGGGAGGTCGATGATCAGGTAATCCAGTTCGCCCCAGTCCACTCCGCGCAGGAACTGCTGGATTACGCTGTGGAGCATCGGGCCGCGCCAGATCAGGGGTTTATCGCCGGGGTTGAGGAATCCCATCGACATCAACTTGACGCCGTACTGCTCAAGCGGCTGGATGCGCTCGCCGTGGGCCATGGGAGTCTGGTTAATTCCCATCATCAGGGGAACGTTGGGGCCGTAGACGTCGGCATCCATCAGACCCGTCTTGAAGCCCAGCGAAGCCAGGGCAACCGCCAGGTTCACCGCGACGGTGGTCTTGCCGACGCCGCCTTTGCCGGAACCGACTGCAATCAAATTCTTTACGCCTGCGATGGGCGCCTTGGGCATCTCGCCCGGATTATTGGGGGCCATTGACTCCATAGTAGCAGCCGGGCGGGTTCAACCCGGATTGCCGGAAGTCCCTGGCCGGGGCCTTGCGCCACCGATCGGGCGGCGCCGAGGAACGTGGCCAGACACCCAACCCCAAATCCAGCTTTACTTTACACCCCCCGCGGTGGTAGCCTAAGTGTCTCATAATGCGTACAGTTGACTTGATCCAGCGGAAGCGTGACGGCGAGGAACTCGCCCCTGAAGAAATCGAGTTTTTAGTTGAGGGCTACAACAACGGCGACATCCCCGATTACCAGATGTCCGCCTTTCTGATGGCCGTCTTCTTCTGCGGCATGTCCGACCGCGAAGTCAGCCGTCTCACTGAGTGCATGCTGCGCTCGGGCGACACCGTCGATCTTTCGAGCGTGCCGGGAGTCAAGGTGGACAAGCACTCCACCGGCGGCGTCGGCGATAAGACGAGCATCATCGTTGCGCCCCTGGCGGCCGCTGCCGGCGTAGTGGTGCCGATGATGTCCGGGCGTGGCCTCGGCCACACCGGAGGCACTCTCGACAAGCTCGAATCGATCCCCGGCTTCCGCACGAACCTGACGCCGGAAGAAGCCGCGGCTCAGCTCGCCGAACTCGGGCTGTGCTTCATCGGCCAGACTGACCGGCTCGCGCCAGCCGACGGCAAGCTGTACTCGTTGCGCGATGTCACCGCCACCGTTGAATCGATCCCGCTGATCTCGTCCTCGATCATGTCCAAGAAGCTGGCCGAGGGCGTGGACGCTCTGGTCCTCGACGTGAAAGTGGGCAGCGGCGCATTCATGAAGAAGCAGGTGGATGCGCGCCGGCTCGCGCAGGCCATGGTCGGCATCGGGCGCCGCATGGACAAGAAGGTGCAGGCGCTCATTACCGATATGAGCCAGCCGCTCGGCTACGCCGTGGGCAACGCACTCGAAGTGATGGAAGCGTCGCAAACGCTGCAAAACGCCGGCCCCACCGATCTGACCAAGCTCTGCATCGAGCTGGCCGCGCGCATGATTTTCCTCGGCAAGAAGGCCGATACCCTCGACGAGGCGCGCCGCATTGCCGAGCAGAAGCTTGTGGACGGCTCCGGCTACAAGAAGCTCAAGCAGGTGGTGGCCGCGCAAGGCGGAAACCCGCAGGCGCTCGACAAGTTCGAACTGCTGCCCAACGCCACCGGGATGCGCGAGATTATGTCGCCTCGCGGCGGCTACGTGAGTTCCATCGATGCCGCATACATCGGCATGGCCTCGAATATGATCGGCGCCGGGCGCGACCGCAAGGAAGACTCGATCGACCCCGCCGTCGGCATCATTCTGGAAGTTAAGACCGGCGAGAAGGTGGACGCGGGCTCGGTGCTGTGCCGCATCTATTACACCAAGGAAGAACGCGTCGAAGAAGCCGCGGGCATCGTTGAAGATGCCTTCCGCATATCCGCGCAGAAGCCGGATGAACGCGAACTGATCCTGGAAGTAGTGGGGTAATGGGCCGCTTCACGGGGTTTCTGGGACTGGCAATAATCCTGGGCATCGCGTGGCTGTCTTCCACGCACCGGAGCCAGATCAAACTGCGGCTGCTGGCCTGGGGCCTTGGGCTTCAGTTCTTCTTCGCGATTCTCGTACTGCGGACCGATTTCGGAAAAGTCTTTCAGGCAATTGGGCGCGGCGTGAATGCCATGCTCGATTTCTCCGAAGCGGGAACCAGCTTCCTCTTCGGGGAGCAATTGGGCACGAAAGCCGGCGCGTACGGCGTGATTTTCGCCTTCCAGGTGCTGCCCATCATCATCTTCATCGCTTCCTTCTTTTCCATCCTTTACTACCTCGGCGTGATGCAGTTTCTTGTTCGCGCGATGGCGGTGGGGATGCAGAAGGTAATGGGCGTGAGCGGGGCGGAATCGCTCAATGTGGCGGCCAGCATCTTCATGGGCCAAACGGAAGCGCCGCTGACCATCAAGCCGTTCCTGGCGGGCCTCACCGAATCCGAGTTGTTCGTCATCATGACGGCCGGCATGGCCCACGTCTCCGGCTCCGTAATGGCGGCCTACGTGAAAGTGGCCGGCGTGAGCATCACGCATTTGCTGACGGCCGTGATTATGACCGCTCCGGCGACGATCATGCTGGCCAAGATGTTTATCCCAGAGACGGGCAAGCCGGCCACCGCCGGGCGCGTGGATATCAAGGTTGAGAAGACCGCCGTCAATGTGATCGACGCCGCGGCGCAGGGGGCCGGCGACGGTCTGCAACTGGCGCTCAACGTCGGTGGAATGCTGATCGCGTTTCTGGCGCTGATCGCCATGTTGAACGGGATTCTCGGCTGGGTGCATACGCTCCCGATGCTCGGGTGGCTGCCGCCTTCGCTGCAACAGATCTTCGGAGTCGTTTTTGCGCCGCTCGCGTGGATCATGGGCGTGCCGTGGAAGGACGCCAGTGCCATCGGGAACCTGCTGGGCACGCGCCTTGTTACCAATGAGTTCGTGGCATTTTTGGCCCTCGGACCGATGAAGGGAACTCTCGATCCGAAATCGTTTACCATCGCCACGTACGCGCTGTGCGGCTTCGCGAATTTCAGCTCCATTGCCATACAGATCGGCGGCATCGGAGCGCTGGCGCCGAACCGGAAGTCTGACCTGGCGCGCCTCGGTTTGCGCGCGGTTGCGGCCGGTTCGCTGGCGAACTTCATGTCCGCCTGCATTGCCGGTATGCTGTTGTGATCGAGGAAGCGAAGACTTACATCGAAAGCCGCACAGAATTGCGGCCTTCCATCGGCCTCGTGCTGGGCAGCGGCCTCGGCGGTTTCGCGGCGGAACTCTCGGATAGCGTGGAGTTGCCCTACGGCGATATTCCGGGCTGGCCCAGTTCCACGGCCGTAGGCCACGCGGGACGCCTCATCCTGGGCCGTCTCGGCGATCGGGAAATTGCCGTGATGGCGGGGCGCGCGCACCTCTACGAAGGGTACGCGCCCGCGCAAGTCACGTTCGGCGTTCGCGTGCTGCGGCGCTTGGGCGTCCGCTCCATGGTATTCACGAACGCGGCCGGAGGGATCAACCGCGAACTCGACCAGGGCGGGCTGGTACTGATTTCCGACCACATCAACCTGCAAGGCTCGAATCCCCTGGTTGGGCCAAACGACGATTCCTGCGGACCGCGCTTTCCGGATATGTCCGAAGCGTATTCGCGCGAGTTCCGCCAGATCGCAGCCAAGGTTGCGGCCGAACTTTGCATCCCGATGACGGAAGGCGTGTACGCCGCGATGCTCGGCCCGTCCTATGAAACGCCGGCCGAGATTCGCTACCTGCGTGCGATCGGGGCTGACGTTGTGGGAATGTCCACGGCGGCCGAAGTGATCGTGGCCAGCCACATGGGGATGAAGGTGCTGGGAATCTCCTGCGTTACGAATATGGCCGCCGGCATTCTGCCGCAGAAGATCAACCACGAGGAAGTGCTTGAAACCGGGCGGCAGGTGCAGGAAACGCTGGTGCGGTTGCTCAAGGCGGTGTTGCCGCAACTGGCCGAGGCCGCGCAATGAGCCTCGGCGGCCCACGCCCGCCAGACGCGCTCGAAACCGCGGCCATTGCGGCGCGTGAGCACGCCTTCGCCCCTTTCTCCAAGTTCCGCGTCGGCGCCGCCGTGGAATGCGCCGATGGTCGCATTTACTCCGGCTGCAATATCGAAAATGCCACTTACGGCCTCACCGTCTGCGCCGAACGCGTAGCCGTATTCAAGGCGTTATCCGAAGGCGCCCGGGCCTTCCGGCGGGTGGTCGTAGCCGCCGATACCGCCACGCTCACGCCGCCCTGCGGCGCGTGCCGGCAGATCCTGTGGGAGTTCATGGGCGATGTGGAGATCACGCTCGTCAACCTCGCCGGAGCCGCCGAATCCTATCGATTGAAAGATCTCCTACCCAGGCCCTTCGATGCTTCGTATCTGTAGCTTCTTCCTTTTCGTTTTCACGCTCGCGGCGGAGCCCGCCGATTGGATCTGGAGCGGCCGCTACGTCGTTTCGCAGGATGCCGCGCGGCACGTCATCGAGAACGGCGCCATCGCGATTCGCGGCGACCGCATCGTCGCCGTGGGCCCGAAGGCCGAGATCGACCGGCGCTTCCAGGCGAAGCAGCGGCTTGACCGGCCCGACGCCATCCTCGCGCCGGGCCTCATCAACACGCATACCCACGCCGCCATGTCGCTCTTCCGCGGCATCGCCGACGATAAGAAGCTGCAGGATTGGCTGGAGAAGTATATTTTCCCGGCCGAAGCGAAGAACGTCTCGGCCGATTTCGTCCGCTGGGGAACGCGCCTGGGGTGCCTCGAAATGCTGCTCGGCGGCACTACCACGTTCACCGATATGTACTATTTCGAGGACGTGGTTGCCGAAGCGGCGAAGGAAGCCGGGATGCGCGGCGTGCTCGGCGAGACCATCATCGGTTTCCCCGTGGCCGACGCCAAGACGCCGGAAGACGCGCTGCGCTTCACGGAAAGCTACATCCAACGCTTTCGGAACGACCCGCTGATTGTTCCCGCCGTGGCGCCGCACGCGCTCTACACCAACTCCGATGCAACGCTGAAGGCTGCCCGCGCTCTGGCGAACCGCTACGGGGTCCCGCTCATCATCCATCTCTCCGAGACGAAATCCGAAAACGACACGGAACAGGCCAAGCGCCATTCGAGCCCCACGGAAACACTGGAGAGCCTGGGGATTTTTGAAGGCCGTACCGTTGCCGCGCATTGCGTGTGGATGAGCGAAGGCGACCTCGCCATCGTGAAGAAGCGCAACGTCGGCGTGGCCCATTGCCCGTCGAGCAACATGAAGCTGGCGAGCGGCGTGGCGCCCGTAGCGCGCATGCTCACTCTGGGAATCAATGTGGGCCTGGGCCCGGACGGACCTGCGGGCAGCAACAACGACTTCAATATGTTCGAGGAAATGGACCTCGCCGCCAAGTTGCAGAAGGTCACCACGCTCGATCCCGAGGCCGTGCCCGCCGGCGCCGCTCTCGATATGGCCACAATCGGCGGCGCGCGCGTGCTCGGCATGGGAAAAGAGATCGGCTCGCTAGAAGCCGGCAAACGTGCTGACGTGATTGCCGTGCGCCTGGACCGGCCCAACGCCGCTCCGCTGTACGACGCTATCTCACAACTCGTCTATGCGCTGAAGGCTTCCGATGTACAGGACGTGATGGTGAACGGCCGCCCCGTGGTGCGCGATAGCAAGATCCTGACGCTGAACGAGCGGCAAATCCTGATCAAAGCCGCCGAGTTTCGCGCCGCCATAGCGGCATCGTTGCGATAGCTCGTGGCAGTCAGTACGCGGAGGGCTATTCAACGGCTGCTCGTCGGCAAGTCCTCGCGCCTGTCAACAGCCCTAGCACGCCATACAAACGCCATCCGAGCCGCGACCGACGAGGGAGCGGTGCGTGCGCACTCTGGTCGGCCCCGTGCTTCAACGCCTTAAGACGCCCCACTCAAGGGCGCGCTCTCAACTCGCACGGAATGCGCTTGCTGTTGATCGCTCGTTTTATCAACGATGCTTCGCGCCGCCTTCCGCCTCTTATTCCTAAGCTGCTTCGGGCACCGCTCCCTGGTCGGTCGCGGCTCGGATGGCGTTTGTATGTCCCCGAGCCGGTCGGCGGGACGCCGCGTCCAAGAAAGCCCTCGCAGATCGGCGGCACCGCTCTCCCGCGCGGGCGATTCGAGATTTCGCGGGCTTGGCCGATACGAATAGGCATGACGATGCTTACGATGGATAGTCCCGCGAACGTGGCGGCTGGGATACTCAGGGCTTGGGAGCGCAACGACGCGCCGCGCTTCCGCTCGGAACTCGATAGAGCATCGGGCGCGGTGGGGGCAACCGACGGTTGGGGAGAAGAGCGCGCCGAGTTGCTGGCGGCCGTTTCTACCGAGATGCGGCGGCTGGAAGTGGGGGAACGGACCGATACTTCGGCCGCCTGCCTGGGCCTGCTGCGGCATTTGGCCGGCGCGCGTATCTGTTAGGACCGGGCATTTGCGCCGTATCGTGCTTTCCGATCAGCTGGTTCTTGTGCCGTCAACTAGACCCTAGACGTCAGCGGTGACGATGCATCAGCAGCCGCACGCGATCGGCATATTTGCGAAAAAGCGGTCGAACCGATTCGGGGACCACGGACTTCATTCTGTCTCGCCAAGAGTATTTCCAAATCGTCCGCCTATTAAATCCCTGGAGCCACCAGTTGTCTCCCCATGGGTCGAACAGGGGCGCATCGGTGCGCCGCAGGAATGCTGTCTTGCCGCAGACTTCAAGAAGCCGAAACATATCGTCATGCGCTACCACTTGGAACAGGTTTTGGATGGAAGGGATGTGAATGTCGTCGATGACTAGAAGTCCGTCCAGCTCAATCCGTGGATACAGATAGAAGTATTCAAGGTCGGGAAAGGGATAGGCGTG
This sequence comes from uncultured Acidobacteriia bacterium, assembly GCA_903925975.1. GTDB lineage: Bacteria > Acidobacteriota > Terriglobia > Bryobacterales > Bryobacteraceae > BOG-224. The sequence goes on from CAIYHG010000158.1 coordinate 19,998, forward strand.
CGGTCCATCAAGCAATACAGCCTGCAAGGGCGAGCGGAATGAATGAGCGGGAAGCGTTTTCTGGGTCGGCCCCTCTACGAAGGTTGTGACCTGGCGGTTCAGCGAAGGGCTGCGAAGAACCATCGTAATGCTCTCATCGCTGTTCAGAGCGAATACGGTGTGGCTCCGGCTCAGATGCGAAAAAACCAGCGTACTCGCTCCGGCGCCGGTCTCGACAGAGTGTTGGACATCGCGGGCTTGAAGGTGTTGCGCAAGCTTGATCAGAGTGGCTGGACTCATCGAGCCTGAGCGATGGAGGGTCCTTGACAAAGCCAGAATCTCTGCCAACAAATCGTGAGAAAGCATCGTCCTCGTTCGAAAGCCCGCCCGGAAATATTCCTCCACTTTAACAGGGCATTCACTCAGCGTGACAGCGGGGGGCCGGCTCGCTTTCGCATGCGCGAAACAGTACCGACCCGAACAGGAGCCAAAGACTGCGTTCGGTCCGATAGCGGCGATGAAACGGGCCCATGGGGAACCGAGAATCCGGCGAACGGCGAGCGCACAAGCTACTAGCCACACCTACTGCCAGTTCTCCCCCCGGCGCCGGCCGACTTACCGCCAACCGTGCCGCTTCAGATTTGACGAGAGGCTGCGCCGCCACTCTCTCTCGCAGGGCCATCGGACGTCGCCGGTCTACACCCCGCCCATAGCCGCCTTGCCGTTCGACCGCCCGTTTGTCCGGAACTCGTAACTGCCTACGCTCATCACCACCTCGCCGTGAGCGCTCCGTAGAATCCGCCCTCCGAATGCGATCTTCAGACCGCAATTCTCGTTCAAGGCGACCGGCCAGTTTACGGTCGCCTGGATCTCCAGGCCCGGGGACAGCTCCGCATCGGTCCGGAAGGCCAGACCCTTGCTGCTGATATTGGTGACCGTCCCGGACCCTTGGATAACCTCGCGCCGGCCTTTGGTCGCCGCAAAACGCAGCGGAAGGTCCAGAATGAACCGCTGTCGGGATCTTCGTTCCAAGGACAAGTTTGCCTCCCGTACTAAACCTTCTTATCGGCTAACCCCGCCAGGATTGTTAGGAGATTTTGGGGAGCCGCTCGGAGCGATACAGGAAGACCGTATGGCGAATCACCGCCGCAATGAGCATCAGCGACATGCCGGCGATGCCCACGGCCCCGCCGACGTCGAACATGCGGTAATGGCGGCCGAATAGCACTGCCTCGGGATACCGGAAGAGCGCTAAGTTCCCGATCATGAGCAGAATGCGCAGCTCGGTCGGGCTGAATTTCCAGAACGAAAGGTGAAAGGTCCCAATGGTGTATGTGGTCAGGTAGACCTCAATCGATAGCAGGAAGTAGACCAGCAGCAGGCCTACGGCGATGCCGTGGGCCATGTACCCGGAGAGCGCCAGTCCGCCCAACAGGAAGAGCGTGCCGAACGCATCCACAATGTGATCCACGTAGAAACCGTAGCGCGGCCTCTGCCGGTTCCGCACCCGGGCCAGGGTGCCATCCAGGCTATCGCCAAGCCAGTTGAGCGCCAGGCAGACGATCACCAGCAGGAGACCGGCGCGGTTCGAGCGCGCATACCAGTAGCTCAAGCCCGCCCCGAGCAAAGCGGCGAGGCCCAATAGGGTCAGGTGGTCGGAATTGATCCACCGCGGCGCACGGTTCGCCAGCCAGATCAGGCACCGCTTCTCTATCGGCGCCAGGAAGCTCACCTGAGCCCGGCTTGCTTCACGGAAACCCTTTTCGGCCATAGTCCCGTATCATGGTAGCAATCGCATGGCCAGACACGTTGGGCAGTTATCGATTGCGGCCGCCGTACTGGCGCTGGCTTCGCTCGCCCATGGCGCGGTGGGGACGGTGGTCCTCAAGCCTCAGACGGCGCAGGCCTTCGACGCCTACATGCGCTCCGCCGAAGCGCGGTTGGAGAGTCAGGGCGCCCAAGGATTGCTGTGGGTTGACGGGTCCGCGGAACGCAAGCGCGCGGTGCGCGAGGGGAAGGTACTTGCCGAACCGTGGTCCGCGAAGGGCGAGATTGGCGTTCCGGATGGCTTGGTTCACGACTGGGTGGGCGCCTGTTTCATCCCTGGCGCGACGCTCGACCGCGCGCTGGCCTTCGTGCAGGATTACGACAACCACAAATTAGTCTACAAGCCCGAAGTGGTCGATTCGAAGCTGCTGGAGCGGCGCGGCGATGAGTTCGCGATCTATCTCCGCCTGGTGAAGAAGAAGGTGCTCACCGTGACGCTGAACACGCGGCATGACGTGCGCTACTTCCGCGTCGCGCCGGACCGCGCGTACAGCCGTTCCTACACTTCCCGAATCGCGGAGGTGGCGGACGCCGGCGAGCCGGGGGAACGAGAACTGCCTCCCGGCTCCGATCATGGATTCCTGTGGCGTCTGAATTCGTTCTGGCGTTTTCAGGAACGCGACGGCGGCGTGTGGCTTGAATGCGAGGCCATTTCCTTGACGCGCGATGTGCCATCCGGGTTGGGTTGGCTCATCAACCCCATCATTCGCGGTCTTCCGCGGGAGTCCCTGGAAAATACGCTGCGCGCCACCAGGGATGCCCTGCTGCGCACTTCGCCGCCCGCCGCGCGCTAAGGAGCTTGTTGAGCGGAACAATTGGCCGCAGATAAACGCTGATGCACGCAGATAGCGCATTGTATTTTCGATCCGCGTTGATCTGCGGCCAATTATCCCCGGGGTTCGCTAACCGCATCCTGGGAATTCGGCCAGCTAGCGCCCGTTCTGCAACCGGCTCGCCAGCACGTCCGGCAGCCCCGCGTCCCGAATCTTGCGTTGCGCCCCGGCGACATCGTAGGGCACGCGCCAGTAGGTGACGATGCCGGCGCCCGAATCGTAAATCGCGAAAGCGGCGCGCGGATCGCCATCCCTGGGCTGCCCCACGGAACCGGGGTTGATCAGGTAGACGGACCCGGGTCGCAGGTCGAGCATCACGCGGTCAAGCGCCGCCGGCGGACGCGGGATCGGTTCCACGTTCGCTAGCGTCTTGCGGAAACCGCCCTGCAGATGGGTGTGGCCGAAGAACGTGACGCGGCTCTCCATGTAGTCGAATGCGGTGAAGGCCTGGTCGGCCCACGAAAGATACTCATCCTCGTCGGCGGGTGAACCGTGCGCCAACTCGAAATCTTCCACGGGGAGCGGCCCCCGGGGCAGGGCGCGTAGGTAAGCCAGGTTTTCGGGCGTCAACTGGCGTGCGGTCCACTCGGCGGCGGTGCGCGCCACGGGGTTGAACCAACTCAGGTCTTCAAGACCGGCCGCGGCCTTGTCGTGATTGCCCCGCACCACGCGGTCGCAGCGGGCGCGCGCCCACTCCACCGCCGCATTCGGGTCGGCGCCATAGCCCACCAGATCCCCGCAGCAGAGAATGCTGTCGTAGCGGTCCTCAGCCTCCCGGGCCACGGCTTCGAGCGCCTCCCGGTTGGCGTGGAGGTCGCTGACGATAAGGTATCTCACGCCGCCCTCTGCCTTTCCGGTGCGTTCAATGAGTAGCTAGCTCCCCGTGCCCCGCGCAAGAGCTTCCATCCGGACATCGCGGCGCAGGGAACAGAGTGAGCAAGCATAAGGAGTCTCATCACATCCAAGCGTTAACGGCAACGGCCAGCCCGGCGACCGCGGCCGTTTCCGCGCGAAGCACCAGCGGCCCCAGCGAAATCGCGGCCCATCCGCCATCCGCCGCCGAGCGCCGTTCGCCGTCGGTCCAGCCGCCCTCGGGCCCCATCAGCAGCGCCACGCGGTCGCCATGCGTGCGGTTGCCTGGCAGGCTGGCGGCGAGCGAGGGCGCATCGCCTTCTTCGAGGAAGTAGCGGTAATCTGCTTCGAACTCGAGCGCGCGGTCCAGGCGCACCGCGCCCAGGATAACCGGCATGGTGACGCGGCGCGATTGCTGGCTGCTCTCTCGCGCGATGCGCTCCCAGCGCTCGCAGCGTTTTCGGGAGGCTTCGAGCAGTCCCTTTTCGGTGCGCGCCGCTTCGAACGGCAGAATGGCTTCGGCGCCGAGTTCGGTGGCCTTCTCGATCATCCACTCGAAGCGGTCGAACTTCACCAGCGCGGCGCAAAGAGTGAATCGCGCGGGCAAGGCCGGGGATGGCACGGGCTCGATTACGCGGAACGATACGCGTTCGCCGCGAGCCTCCGAGATCTCGGCCAGATACGCTTGCCGGTTATCGGATATCTCGAAAAGCTGCCCGGGCTCCGCGCGCAGCACCCGGGTCAGGTGGCGCGCCTCTTCGCCGCGCAATTCAGCCATCCCCGCGCGGATGGCATCCACGAAAAATCGCCGTCTGGCCAAGAGAACATTGTAGTTGGCCGCGCACTCCTGGCGCAGGGGAAGAGCGCGGCGAAACCGGCGGATCGCAGCAGAATGTTAAGCTGTTCCCCATGCGGAATCATTTCGTAAGGATCGCGGCCGCTTGCGTCGTCCTCTTTCTGGCGCACGCCGCGAATGCACAGGCTCCTGCTCAGGCCCCACCGGCCGCCCCCGTCAGCGCGGCGGTCGCACACCCTACCTTCGTTTCCATCCCTATGGAAATCGTCGTGAACCGTCCCGCGGCCGAAGTGTGGAACCGCGTCGGCCATTACTGCGATCTCGCCGAGTGGATGCAAACCACATGCACGATCCTGGCGGGCAAGGAAGGCGAATTTGGCGCCATAAGATCGGCCGCTAACGAAATCATCGTGGCGAGGACCGAACTTTCTTATACCTACACGCAGCCCGTCAGGGAAGGGCGGCCTTACAACCAGTATCACGGCACGCTTGAGGCGCGGCCGCTTACGGCGACCACTTCGAAGCTGATCTACACTCTGGTCTACGACAACTCGATGCTGGCGGACGACGCCGCCCGCGAAAAAGACAAAGAGCAGAGAAGAGCGAGATTCACGAAGTTGCTTGAAAACATGAAGATCCTCGCCGAAGGCGGCAAGCTGCCCCCACCTCCGCCCCCTGCCGCGCCGAAGCAGTAGGGGTGAGATTCAAGAAATAGAACGGCCGGCCCGGACTGCGTGATTTCCGCAGAAGAGCGACGCAGCCCAGGCCGGTTTGTCGCTTCTGCCCCGGTGTTCCCCTGGTCCGGGCGGTCTCCTCCCCGGCTGCTCCGCACCCCGAAGTTGTAACCAAAGTAACCGCCCGCCCGCCGCGGGCATCCAACCCTTGTGCCGAAATTTGCGCGTCTGGTCGGGGCAGGGCTGGCGGCGATCTTGCTGGCTGCCGGAACCGCATCGGCCCAGTATCCTTACCCGGGCCAATCGCCTTATCCGGGGCAGTCGCCCTATCCAGGCCAGTCGCCGTACCCGGGTCAAGCGCGATACCCAGGCCAGTTGCCCACGATTCCCATCCCCATCGGAAAGGGGACGAGTTCGAAGGGCAAAGCCGATTCGGCTCCGATGTTCACCTATCGCGGGCAACTGCAACGGATGGACGAGAAGATCATCACGCTGCTCCTCGACGACCATCGCGAAGTGAATTTCAAGCGCACCGACAAGACCAAGTTCTTCAAGGACGGTGAGGAACTCAAGTCGCCGAAGTTCGCCCAGGGAGACCAGCTTTCCGTCGAAGGTCCCCGGGACGACGCGGGGTTCGTGACGGCGGTGAACGTCCGTTGGGAAAAGGCCGCCGAAAATCTGGCAGCCAAGTCGGAATCCTCGGAATCGAAGGATTCCGGCGCAGCCGGCGAGCCGGCCGCGAACGGGGCCGCCCCCAAGTCCGCTACCGCCACGCCGCCTCCGCCGTCCAAACCCGATCCCGATGACCCTGGCCCGCCCGTGCTGCGCCGCGGCGGTCCGGCCGACCCCTCGCGCATGCAGTCGAAGCCCATACCCGCCGAAGCGGCGAATGCGCAGCCCGCCGCTACCGAACTTGCCGCGGCCGCGGCGCGCCCCAGCGCGAGCCCGGCGTCTGCCTCGGGCCAGACCGACCCTATCATCCTGAAGGCTACCGAGGCCGCCGCGGATTTCACCGAGACCCTGCCGAACTACGTCTGCCGCGAGGTGGTGGCCCGGTTCTATAGCGAGACCACCCCCGCGAACTGGCAGCCGATCGACGTGCTGAACCTCGACTTGGTCTACGAAAATGGCCAGGAGAACTACCGCAACGTGACCGTCAACGGCAAGGCCGTCAACAAGTCCCTGGAGGAGATCGGCGGCACGTGGTCCACCGGGGAATTCGGCACGATTCTCATCGGCATGTTCCACCCCGCGACGGCGGCGCAGTTTCATTTCCAGAAGTCTTCCCGCATCGCCGGCATCGACGCCCGGGAGTACTCCTACACGGTGGCGCAGAGCAGTTCGAATTGGAAAGTGCGCACCGAGCCGCAGACCTACATGCCGGCCTACAAGGGCGCGGTTTGGCTCGACCCCGGCACCGGGCGCGTGCTGCGCATCGAAATGATCGGCACGGGTTTCCCCGGCGACTTTCCGTTCGATAAGGTGGAATCGGCCGTCGATTACGAATACGTCCGGCTCGGCGGAACGCAGCAATTCCTGCTCCCGGTTCATGCTGAGACGCTGAGCTGCCAGCGAGGCTCCTCCAGGTGCAGCCGCAACACAATGGACTTCCGGAACTACCACAAGTTCGAAGGCCAATCGAGCATCGAGTTTGGTGACGCGAAGTAGCCGGCGAAATTAACCGAAATTAATGGATCGGCCCGCGGCAGCGGAGTTACCGGGAGCCTCCCCGTACGTGTACAGTAGTTGAAATCCGGCTGCTATTCACCCGGAGCGGGAGGGGCCCGTGAAACGAGATTTCTACTTGGGATTGGCCGCGCTTGCCATGTGTGGCGGGTTCGGCGTGGGGTATCTGCTCCGGCGTCCGGCCGTGTATGCCGCGCCGGTGCTGGCGCCACGCTTTGAAGTGGACCCGTTTTGGCCGAAACCGCTGCCCAACCACTGGATACTCGGCCAGACTATCGGAGTTTCGGCCGACGACCGGGGCCACATTTGGATCATCCACCGCCAGGGTTCGCTCGAACCCGGCGAAGTGCACGCCACCACAAACCCGCCCATCGCGCAATGCTGCGCGCCCGCGCCGCCGGTGCTGGAGTTCGACCAGGAGGGCAATCTGGTAGGCCACTGGGGCGGGCCGGGCAAGGGCTATGACTGGCCGGATTCAAACCACGGCATCACGGTGGATTACAAGGGCAACGTCTGGATCGGCGGCAACGGCCGGGGTCCGGCGAGCGCCGCGGGAGCACAGGGCGGCGAGGATAAGGAACTGGGCGGTGTCGATCCCTACCACGACGACATGCTTTTGAAGTTCACGCGCGAAGGCAAGTTCCTGATGCAGATCGGCAAGCCGGCCGCGAGCAAAGGCAGCAACGACATAGAGAACCTGCGCCTGCCCGCCAAGATCTTCGTCGATCCCAAGACCAACGAAGCCTACGTGGCCGATGGCTACGGCAACCATCGCGTGATCGTGTTTGACGCCGATACCGGCAAGTACAAGCGCCACTGGGGCGCCTATGGCAATAAACCCGACGACAAGGACTTGGGCCCGTACCAGCCCGGCGCGCCGCCCGCGCAACAATTCCGCAACCCGGTGCACTGCGCCATGGTCTCGCACGACGGACTGGTCTACGTCTGCGACCGCGCCAACGACCGCATCCAGGTCTTCAAGACCGACGGCACGTTCGTCAAGGAAGGGTTCATCGAGACCGCGACGCTCGGTTCCGGCTCGGCCTGGGACCTGGCCTTCTCGGCCGACCCGCAGCAGAAGTTCCTCTACCTTTCCGACGGCGAAAACGGCCGCGTGCACATTCTCGACCGCGACACGCTCGCCGTGCTCACCAGCTTCGGCGAAGGCGGGCGCCAGCCCGGCGAATTCTATGGCGTGCACAGCATCGCTACGGACGCCAAGGGCAACATCTATACTACGGAAACCTACCGCGGGCAGCGCGTGCAGAAGTTCGTCTACAAAGGCTTGGCGCCGGTCACCGCCAAGGATCAGGGCGTTGTGTGGCCGAAATCCGGCGCCAAATAAGGGAGATCAAGATGCGGAAACTGATGCTCGGAACCATCCTGCTGGGGGGCGCCCTGTGGGCGCAGGAGACCAAGCCAAGCTGCGACAAATGCTCAGGCACTTACGTGCCCAATGAAGAAGTGCAGGCCTATGTGATGCGCTCGCCTCCGGGCACGGTCGCTGACCAGCAGGTGCGCGACGTGGACGCGGGGAAGTTGCACGTGGCTATCGGCGTCGTCTATCGCGGGAAGGAAACGGCGGGCGGCGCGGTCGCCGAGCACGACCTGGTGAGTGAGGTCTATCACGTGCTCGATGGCTCCGCCACACTGGTCACCGGCTCCGACATCGTGGACCTCAAGCGGCGTCCGGCGGACGATCTCGCGGTGCGAACGTTGAACGGCCCCGGCGGCAACGGCGCCTCCATCCGCAACGGCGCCTCTTACCAGCTCAAACCCGGAGACGTGGTCATAATCCCCGCGGGCGTGGGCCACTGGTTCACCAAGATCGACGACCACATTCGCTACCTGATGGTGCGGCTCGACCCCGACAAGGTCACGCCGCTCAAAGACGAAGCCGCGTCGAAAGCCGATCTGGCCACGGGCTTCAAAGGCAGGTAAGCCGAAATTCGTGCATTCTGGATATTAGGAAATATGGTGGCTCAAATGATCAAGACAACGAGACTGATTCTTCTCTTGGCCGCGGCCGGCGCGATGGCGCTTCACGCCGCGGACGACGCCCAGACGCTCGCGCAGCGCCATGTCGATGTCATCCGGACAGGCAACCTGGATAAGCTGATAGCCGACTATGCCGATGACGCAGTGGCGCTGACTCCCCCGGGCCTGTTTTCTTCACGCCCCGCAACCGAGGAAGGCATCGCGCTAGGTAAAGCGGATATCAGAAAGCTCTTCGAGATGCTCTGCGGTCCCAAGTATTTTACGGCGGTGAAGGGCATGGATGCCCGCATCGAAAAGGTAAGCGACACGGTGGCCATTCTGCATTGGGTGCAGTTCAAAGGAACGGCGCAGCAGCTTTCGGGAGAGGACGTATTTGTCACAAAGAACGGCAAAATCACGGTGCAGTGGCTCGGGCCGGGTACTCCCGACGCACCGCAGCCTCCGGCCAAGAACGTGGCGCCGGCCAAGAAGAAGTAGTTCCTCCGGCCAGAGAACAAGTTCGCCGCATCGCACAGTAGGTGCGGGCGCGCGACCGGCGGGCGTTACGAGCGCCCAGGAGCCAAGTTGCGGGGGCCTTTCCCTCTGCCAGTAACTAGCCGGGCGGAAGGGCCCCGCTCTCACTTCAATTCGATCCGCACCACATTCTGTACCGTCGTTCCGACGTTGTGGGTTTCGTGTATCACCGGCTCGGCCCAATTGACCTCGCCCTTGTTCCGGTGCGCGCGAACCACCTGTCCGCTCGGGTAGATCGTCTGCTCGCTATCGTAATCCGAAAGCGCGACCGTTACGCCCCGTGAGTGGCCATGCTTGGCCAAGCCCTTGCCGGGCGGGACTGTTTCTTCCGTCACGCGCACAAAGGCGTTATCGATGAGCAGCTTGGTGCTGTCTGGCGCGATTCTCAACGCATCGAGGCTGGCGTCCTGCGCCCGCGAGCGCACCAATCCAAAGCCACCGATCAGCACCGCGGCAATTCCGGCCGCCCAGCATATCCCGCAAATCCTCATTCTCATCTCCTGTTGCGCCGCAACCGGCGGATGTCCGGCCGCCGGATGCTTCCATCTCTTACCAAGGTAACGCCGGCCGCCCATCTAGTGCGTTCCGGCAAAGCCCGCTCGTTGTGGGGCGGGATCTCCAGCCTGCGGATGCGCTCTCCAGCGTGTCCAGCCGCCTGGACAGGCGGCCGTCAGTAGCGCAGACTGCGCACCGACGTTCCGGCGTAGGTCTTGCGCGCTCACTCGTTTTTCCATGCCTCAATTGATCGAACCTATGAGAGACTGAGTTTTTCAAAGAGCCTTCGAAGGGTGGTCTGAATGCCAGAGCGATTATCCGGCTTTCGCGCCAGCGATTTCGAGTTTCGCGCCCGCTTCTGGATTATTGGCGGGGCCTACTGGATCGGCTTCGCTTTCTATGCCGCCGGCGACGTTAATGTTTCGTTCTTTGTCGCGCGATGGCTGGCGGGCGCAGGTTCGCCTCACATCGGGGCCTACACTCGCGCCATTTTGGTCTTCGGCACGGCGCTGGCGGTGGCGGCGGCGCTGCTCCGCTCCTGGGCGGCGGCCTACCTGCGCAGCGCCGTCGTACACGACGCCAAAATGCACGTCAACCAGTTGACCGCCGACGGCCCCTATCGCTACGTCCGCAATCCGCTGTACCTCGGCACGATCCTGCTCGCCGTCGGCGTCGGGACGATGGCCGGCCGTTTTGGTTTTGCGGTAATCGCTGTGGGGAACGCCGTCATTGCGTGCCGCTTGATCTTGCGCGAGGAGGCGGAGCTACTCGCGTCGCAAGGCGAAAGCTATCGCGAGTACTTCAGCGCCGTCCCGCGGCTCATACCTGCTCTTCACGCGCGCGTGCCATCCGGAAAAGCGCGTCCCGATTGGCTCGATGGCTTCGCCGGGGAGACTTTCATCTGGGGGTTGGCCCTGGGCATGGCAGCGTTCACCGTCACCCTGCGGCTGGCCTACTGGTATGCCATCATGGGCGCCGGGTTCACCGTCTACGCATTCCAGGCCTTCAGCCGCAGAGCCCGCCGGCGTCGATCCGGTCTGGACTGACCGTGCCGGGGTGGCGCAGGCCTTCAGCCTGCAGTCATCGGCTTCGGCCGATGATGCCGGGCAAAGCCCGGCTGCTCCCTACGCCGTTACTATTTCTGCCCCGCCTCAGATCCACCGGCTAGCCCTGGCCTTCGGGGAATCGCGAATTGCAGGAACCGGCGATGGTCACCAATAACACAATTTCCGACGTCCTTCTCTGAAGGCCGTTTTGAGTATTCTCCCTGATCGCCCGCCAAATCGCCGATTCCCGCCGTCATCCAAACTCAGGCCGCTGTCTTGCCTCGAAGCGCTGCGCGGACCGCCCTGGGATTCCTGTCAATCACAGTGAGGTACGCCCGGGCGGCGCTCGGAGGCTTGGACCCTCCTGACTCCCACGCCCCGCCCCACTAGTAGTGCATCCGGCAACCTGCGCGACGCTTCGAAGACATGGGTCAGCCTTAATTGCGCGATCTACTAAGAAGAAACTACTCGGTTCAACCTGGCTGCGTTCTTCTCCCAGCCTTCACGAACCGAACCCATTCGATTCCCGCGGCCGCCGCCGGTTAGTCGTAAAGCGCCTTTTCTCCGGCAACTTTCAAACGAATGCGGTAAACGCTGGTTGCCGCGGTGATGTAGAGCGTCTTGCCGTCGTCGCCCCACGCGCAGTTGGATGGTTTCTCGGGCGTTCGCAACGTTCCGAGGTGCTTGCCATCCGGCGAGAACACCCATATGCCGCCCGGGCCGGCCGAGTAGACATTGCCAAGGGAGTCGATCTTCATGCCGTCGGGTACGCCCCTCTCCGGCGAAGAAGACAGGTCGGCAAACGGGCGGCAATTGCTTACCGTGCCCGCGGCGGCAACGTCGCACTGTATCAGGGTCCGGGTATTGCCTTGAGAACTGGAGACGTACAGAGTCTTGTAATCCGGCGAGAAGCCGATCCCGTTCGGCATGGGGAGGTCGGTTAGAAGCGCCTCGAGCTTCCCCTTCGCATAACGAAAAACGCCATTGAACTTCAGTTCCTTCTCCGGATCGTCATTTCCCTTCGCCAGACCGAAAGTCGGGTCGGTGAAATAGAGAGAGCCGTCGGGAGCATAGACCAGATCGTTCGGGCTGTTGACGCGCTGACCTTGGTAGCGGTCCACCAGCGTCGTCATTTTCAAGTCCGCGGTTAGGCTGACGATGCGGCGGTCACCGTGCTGGCACAGAATGACTGCATGGTTCGGGCCATTGACCAGACCGTTCGGTCCCGGGTACCGTCCCTGCGGCGGTTTCCCGGGGTCATGGCCGCCGGGATTCAAGATCTCGGTGGCCTTGCCATCGGTGGGCGACCATTGATAGAGAATATCGCCTGACAGATCGCTGAACCAGAGCACGCCGGAGGGGCGCCAAAGCGGAGCTTCTAGGTACTTGAAGCCAGTGACCACCTTTTCGATCACAGCGGTGGGCGAAACAATCGCATCCAGGCCCGGATCGAGGCGCACAACCTCCGCGGTCGCGGCAGGCGGCGCCTGCGCCAAGCAGAACGGCGCCGCAAGAATGGCAGTTAGCAAGAGTCGCTTCATCGCTTTTACTCCCAGGTTCCCGTCTGGCTCGGAGCCCCGAGACCCCAGTCTTCCATTTCGGATTCCTGGCTCCTATCGATTCTATATTCAATCACGAGGCCTCAGGGAAGGGGGAAAGCCGGCGAGAGGCCGGACGTCATCCGTCGAACCGGCGCGGGAACGCGCGCAGATTTCCCGAGCTCTCTCGCGTCCTGTATCTCTGTTGAGCCTCGGCAGGCGAAACCGCCTGCCCCACCTGGGGAAGAAACCGCTCAGCTTGACAGCCTGTCGGAAATAGATTGAAAAGTTTCGAGAAGGCGCCGACAATCGACAGTGATGAACAAGCGCTTTCGGGCCTGCTCACTGGATCAGCCGTACTTGCTCCCGCCCTCGTTGCAGGATTGGTTGCCCCAAAACCACCTCGCACGCTTCATTGCGGAAGTTGCCGATGAACTGGATCTTAGCAAGATCTACGCCAAATACGAACGGAAGGATGGTCGGGGCCTATCCGCATATCACCCGCTGATGCTCACGCGGGTGCTGTTATATGCCTAATGCATCGGAGTGACCAGTTCTCGCCGCATTGAGAAGGCCACCTATGAAGATGTAGCGATGCGGTATTTGGCGGCGGACCGGCATCCGGATCACGACACCATTGCCGCGTTCCGCCAAGGGAATCTACAGGCCCTCGGCGCTCTGTTCGCCCAGGCGCTCAGCGTTTGCCAGCGCGCGGGCCTGGTGAAGTTGGGGAACGTGGCTCTGGATGGAACCAAGTTGCAGGCCAATGCCAGCCGGCAAAAGTCGGCGTCGTATTCGCGTTTATCCGAGCAGGAACAGGCGTTAAAGGCGATCGTGGCGCGGCTCATGGCCGAAGCGGAGCGGACCGACAGGGAAGAAGACGAGCGCTACGGGAAAGGCCGCACCGGAGATGAACTTCCCCCCGAGTTGGCCGACGCGGAAAAGCGTCTCAGGCGCATCCGCGAGGCGAAGCGAGCGCTGGAACAGGACGCTGCCGCGGCGTTGGAGAAGGCCAAGCGGAACCACCCGCAACCGGGGCGGCGCGGTCGTCCGCGCAAGGGAGAGGAACCGCGCGGCAGCCAGGCTGAGCGAAACCGGGCGAGCCACCGTTTGCAACGCGCCCAGCGAAACGCCGAGGCGCCCACGCGTCAGCACAATTTCACCGATCCGGACTCACGGGTGATGCGCGACAACGGCATGGGTTGCTTCCTTCAGGGGTACAACGCGCAGATTGCGGTGGATGGCCACGCGCAGGTGATCGTAGCCAACGACGTGACACAAGAAGTGGTGGATCGCGGACAACTGATTCCGATGTGCGTCCGCATGAAAGAAACACTGGGAGCGTTGCCGCCGGTCATCAGCGCCGACGCGGGCTACTGGGACGCGCTGAGCATTGAGGATCCGGGGCTGAGAGATTGCGAATTGCTCGTCGCGCCCGACGCCATGCACCGCTGGGCAACGCCTAAGGCCGTGAATGCGGGCGAAGCTGTGCGGCGGATGCGAGAGAAACTGCGTTCGGAAGCGCCGCGAGCGCTCTACTCGATGCGGCGCACGATTGTGGAACCCGTTTTTGGACAGATCAAACAAGCACGCGGCCTGCGGCGATTCGCGTTTCGAGGGTTGCAGAAGGTCAAGGCAGAGTGGAACTTGATCTGCCTGACGCACAATCTGCTCAAGATGTACCGCTACTCGTGGCTGCCGAGGGTTGCGTGAGAACGCGAACCTAACCTTAGCGGCTCTTCGGGCTCGCCACGCTCTATGGCAGGAGCGGCGTCATGAACGCAGCAACGGCATGCCCGATGCGAATGGCTCCCAGGGGCTGCCTTACCGCAATGGTAGTCAGGTTCTCTCCGACAGGCTCTCAGGTTGAGCCGTTTCCGCCGGGAAGATCGGGTCTCCGGAAGGTTCGCGTGACCGAGGTCGCACATCGACGCACCACACTGGCCTGGCATTGCTCAGCCCTCCGAGTGTGAAACGGCAAGGCGGATCAAACCGCTCTTTCGGACAAGCCCTGGTACTCCCGTTCGGACTGCTCCGGCAAGAGCGCCCAAAGGGTATAAATGCCCAAAGCAGTCCCGAAGGGCACGTCGAGCAGGTTGAGGAAGGCAAGGACAATGGCCAGCGTCCGCGCCCATGGCTCGCGGTTCAGGAGTCCCCAACCGGCGGCGATCCCAACCAGGCCGGCGGCCAGGAACACGATACTGAGTGCGTGCAGCAACCCGGGTATGAAGAACGGCAGGCCCGGGGGAAGAAAACGGGCGTTGTATCGGAACAGCCCCCACAAGACCGCGCCCGGAATCAGCCGGAACAGCGACAGCACGATCCACAGTATCCCTACCGTGCGGACGTGTCCGGCAACCCTGCCGCGTCCAGGCATGGGCGGGGCAGGCGCGAATCGGGCGCCGCAGGCCGGACAAAAGCTTGTTCCTTCCTGCATCTGGGTTCCGCATTTATCGCAAAACATGCTGCTTCCTCTTTCTCAAAAAGAGTACGCTATTTGCGTCACGCGTGTTCCAGACAAAAAGATATGGAGTATCGGGTGAACCGGAGAAACCGGTTGAACCCTGAGTCTCCCGCCCCACTAACCAGCTGTGCCGGGCCGCCAACGGGAATCCCACCCGAACGCCTTGATCGCTTTATCGCTCGACGTGGCCCCGTCCGACTCGGTGACGTTGTAGACGCCACGCTCGCCTCGCGTGACGGCAAGTTCGGCCGCTTTGGCGGCAGCATCCACATGCACCGACCCAGGGGCGATAGGGGCATCAAACCCCGTGCCCGGCCCGTAAAACAACCCGTAGCGGAGCACCAACCCTGCAAGCGGCGCCTCGGTGACCTGGCGTTCCAGGCTGAGCACTCCCTCCACCGTTTCTCCATAGACCGGATGCGTCACCGGCAGCAGCGGGTCCGTCTCCTTGTGTGGTGTTGCGCCCTCGTCATAGATGAATGAGATGCTCTGGGCGATCAATCGCCGCGCGCCGGCGTGCACGGCGGCGGCAACAAGGTTGCGTGTGCCCACGTCCCGAAGGCGGGCATTGCGCGCCAGCGCGGCCGTCAGCTGGCCCGCTTCGAGCGCGTAGGGCAGGTCGGTGAGCTGGTGGATCACCACCTCCGGCCGGATCTCGTACAGATGGTTCCGCAGGGCGTCCGCATCGAACACGTCGACCACCACCGGTTCGACTCCGGCTTTCTTCAACTCCGCGGCCTTGTCCGCGGATCGAGTGGAGCCGAACACGCGCCATCCGTTCTCTAGAAGGAGGGGGGCAAGCCGCCGGCCGATGGCGCCCGAAGCGCCCGCGAGGAAGATACACGCAGTCATAGTCATTCTCCTGTGCGCCGGTCAAAACCGGCATGGTGTAGTGAATGAAAGAGTCATACGTTGAAGGGTTAGCGACCCACAGCGGCCCCGAGTCCTGCGGAGTTGCCCGTAAGGGCAGCGCCGAAGCGTGGACAGGGGGACGTGCGG